>JAGAFL010000136.1:0-6548 GCA_017612595.1 Erysipelotrichaceae bacterium
CGCCGAAGCCGTGGATAAGCTGGATGATGCCCACCGGTTCGCAGGCCGGTACATATATCCAGCCGAAAACCTGATCACGCCCGTTGAAAGAGGTAAACTTCACTTCATGTAACATTGATATTGTCCTTGGAAGCCGTCAGCGAATGGCTTCCTTCCTTTCATCTATATGATACCATGACCTGCTGGATTCTGCCTATGAATACTGCGGCAGTTTTGCGGTGATGTGTGACGGTTTCTGAAGAAAAATGAAAGGATATTTGTTATAATGAAATTAACAAGGAGAATCATCATAAAATAGGAGGTTTTATGGATAAGGTTGAATTGAAAGAACTGACTCTTCTCGCAGCAAAGATCCGTAAAGACGTCATTGAACTGCTCAAGCACCGCGGCTACGGCCACCTTGGCGGCTCCATGTCCATCGTTGAACTGATGGCTGTTCTTTACGGTAAGCAGCTGCGCTACGATCCCAAAAACCCGCAGTGGGAAGATCGTGACATGGTTGTTTTATCCAAGGGTCATTCCGGACCGGCCTGGTATTCAGCGCTGGCGGAAATGGGCTTCTTCCCCAAGGAAAAGCTCATGACTCTGAATGACGGCGGAACGATGCTGCCGTCACACCCGGACAGAACCAAGACACCCGGCGTCGACATGACTACCGGATCATTGGGTCAGGGCACGAGCGCTGCCGCCGGCATTGCCTACGGCCAGAAGCTCAAGGGTCAGGACCGCTATACATACATGATCGTCGGCGACGGCGAACTTAACGAAGGACAGTGCTGGGAAGCCTTCATGCTGATTGCGGCCAGAAAGCTGAACAACTGCATCGTCATCATCGACGACAACAAGCGTCAGCTTGACGGCTATACCAAGGACGTCCTGAATCCCTTCAGTTATGAGGAAAAGATGAAGGCCTTCGGATTTGACCTGGTTCAGGTCGTCAAGGGCAATGACATCGAAGCCATTTCCGCTGCCATCGACAAGGCCAAGGCGCATAAGGACGGTGCCAACGCCATCATCCTGGACGGCATCAAGGGCTCCGGCGTCAAGTACTTTGAAGAGATGAAGAGCAATCACTCAGTCAAGTTCAACAACGATGAGATCAACAAGGCAGCCGATGATGCCATCGCCGCCCTTGAACAGTTCATTGAAAAGGAGGAAGCATAATGTTTAAGTTAACAGATGATCGCAGCAAGAAGGGTACTCCTTTAGCCAAAGTCGTAATGCAGACTCTTTCCGACCTGATGAACACGGATGACAGACTGGTATTCCTGGAAGCTGACCTGGCCGGTGCCAGCAGCTCCACGATCATCCAGAAGGAACATCCGGACCGCTTCATTCAGTGCGGCATTGCTGAAGCCAACATGGTCGGCACCGCTGCCGGTCTGTCCGTCGAAGGCTTCAAGCCTTTCATTCATACCTTCGGTCCGTTCGCGACCAGACGCGTATATGACCAGCTGTATCTTTCCGGAGCCTATGCTCACAATACCATCAATGTCTACGGTTCCGACCCCGGCTTCGACACCGGCCCCAACGGCGGCACCCATACGACCTGGGAAGACGTGGCTCTGATGAGAGCCATGCCGACCGCCGTCATCTGCGACGCCGCCGATGCCGTTCAGCTGGAGTGGATCGTCCGCCAGTTTGCCACCATGAAGGGTATCCATTACTTCCGCGCCAACCGCAAGGATGTCAGAAACGTCTATGCCGAAGGCTCAACCTTTGAACTCGGCAAGGGCAATGTCATCAGACAGGGCAAGGATGTCCTGATCATCACTGCCGGTCAGATCGTATCTGACGCTCTGGACGCGGCCGAGAAGCTGGAAGCCGAGGGCATCTCCGCGGAAGTCATCGACATGTTCACCATCAAGCCGCTGGACGTTGACCTGATCCTTTCCGAAGTCAAGGGCAAGAAGGCTGTCGTAAGCTTTGAGAACCACTCAATCATCGGCGGTCTGGGATCTGCCGTTGCCGAGGTGCTGGCGGAGCATGCCGTAGGCGTGCCGTTCAAGCGCCATGGCGCCAACGATGTCTTCGGACAGGTCGGCACCCAGGATTGGCTGCAGAAGGAATTCAAGCTTACCGCTGACGATCTGGTCAATACCGTCAAGGGCCTGCTGTAAGAGCCAAACAATGATAAAAACAGGTGAGTTCTCATTGAACTCACCTGTTTTCTTTTCGCTTAATTACGTATCTTACTTCGTGGCGTTCAGCAGCGTGGCGCCTTCGCCGTACATCGATTCCCAGTCCTTCTTGAAGGAAGCGACGTGGTTGATGACGTTCAGATTGTTGAAGGAAGCCTTCAGCAGATCCAGCGGAGCGGTGGCCGCTTCGCAGCCGCAGGCGAAGCAGTCCTTCAGCTGGCCGACGCTGTGGAAGCCGGCTGCCAGCAGCTTGGTGGGCAGTCCTTCCTGTTCGATCTTGCCCTGAACGTCAAGGAACAGCTGATTGGGATCGGCCCCCATGTTGTACATTCTGTTGATGTAGGCGGCGATGTAATCGGCACCGGCCGCCAGCGCATAATAAGCCTGCATGGTGTCATAAACGGCGGTAGCGGTGACGTTGATTCCTTCCTTCTTCAGATGGGTAATGGTTCTTAAGCCTTCCTGGGTAACCGGAACCTTGACGTAGATGTCCTCGCCCATCTGTCTGACCATTTCGTGGGCTTCCCTGATCTGGGTCTCGGAATCCAGGGCGATGACCTGGGCGTGAAGGGTCCTTTCGTGGCCGATGATCTCTCTGACCTTCTTCAGATGAGCGAAGAAGTCGTCGGGATTGGCTGAATTCTTTACGATGGACGGGTTGCAGGTAACGCCTGAAAGCGGATAGTAATCGCAGGCATATCTGATGTCATCAAGATTAAACGTATCGACTAAGATTTCCATATTCTTCCTCCTGTATCATCGAATCATTATCTCTTTGCGTTGAGCAGGGTAGCACCCTCACCGTACATCGATTCCCAGTCCTTCTGGAAGGAAGCGACGTGGTTGATGACGTTCTGATTGCTGAATGAGGCCTTCAGAATGTCCGGGGTGATAGTAGCGGTTTCGACGCCGCAGCGGAAGGCGGCCTTCAGCTGACCGGCGCTGTGGAAACCGGAAGCCATGATCCTGGTCGGCAGGCTTTCCTGCTCGATCTTGTTCTGGACAGCCAGGTAAAGATTCTCGGCCTTTTCGGCGAAGGTGTCCATGCGGTTAACGTAGATGGCGATGTAGTCGGCACCGGCGGCCAGCGCATAGAAGGCCTGCATGGTGTCATAGACCGTTGTGGCCGTGACGTGAAAGCCCTGCTGCTTCAGATGGGTAATGGCCTTAAGGCCTTCCTGGGTGACCGGGATCTTGATGTAGATGTCCCTGTCTACCCTGTTTACCAGCTCATGGGCTTCCCTGATCATCTCTTCCCCATCGGGGGAAATGACCTGGGCATGCAGGGTACGCTCAAAGCCGACGATCTCCCTCATCTTGCGCAGATGCTCAAAGGGGTCGGCCGGGTCGGCGCTGTTCCTGATGATCGTGGGGTTGCAGGTAACTCCGGAGATCGGATAGTAATCACAGGCCCACCTGATGTCCTCGAGTTTGGCGGTATCAACGAGTATTTCCATAATTCCTCCGTCCGTATTATTTCAGCAGTTTCTTGATCTCTTTTTCCAGCGGGGTGCCCTTGACGTTGTTCTTGGCCTTCTTGAGCCACTTTTCCGACTCTTTCTTATCGCCGATGTTGGCATACTGGACGCCCAGAAGGTACTGCAGCATGCCTTCCTGGGAAGCCTTGGAATAGGACTGAGCCTCCTTTTCCTTTTCTTCCAGCAGCTGCAGAACGCGGTCAATGTCCTCACTCTTCTTTTCGATCATGACCCGGTAGAGCATCTGGTACTGTTCCCGGCTGTCTTCCTCAAGCACCGGTTCCAGCCGCTCTAGGATTTTTGCGGTCATTTCCTGATCCTGCAGGGAGATGAAGTAGAAGTAGGCGTTGCTGAAGATCTGATAGGCCTGCTGTCTGGACAGGTTGTCATACAGCAGGGCGTTGGTCATGTTTCTCACGTCCTCGGTCTTTTCGCGCGATATGTAATAGCGCATCAGATTCCACTTCCGGTTGTATTCGCCGAACATGATCTTGAAGGCCGGGCTGTTGAGGATCTTCAGGGCTTCTTCGTCCTTTTCAGCCTTGATGTTCTTCAGAAACCGGTTCCAGATGGCCGTACGGATGAACATCGGCACGGCGATGGCAATCATGGCCAGAACGACCAGCGTTGCCGCAAATTCTTTTGTCATAAACAACTACCTCGCATTAATATTATATAACTTTTTCGCTCCTTAGACACACCGTCTTTCCCTCAGAGAATGCCTTGAAAACACGATGTTGCATATCATAGTCAATTGTGAGACAATATATTTACTAAATATGGAGTCAGATTTTTGTTGTATAAGAGACATTTCTATACCCAACATGTAATCCAAAGAGTAATAGGAGGTGCTTTTTTGTGATTCAGGATTTGATCAAGCTTGAAAACTGTGTTGTCAGAGAGGCCGTCGCCGATTGGAAGGAAGCCATTCATGTGGCTCTTCAACCGCTGGTAGCCGATGGCTGCTGCACTGATGCCTATGAAGAGGCAGTACTTAAGATGACGGAAGACTACGGTCCCTATTACGTGCTTACCGATCACATGGCTCTGATCCACGCTTCCAGTGAAGCCGGCGTTTCCAAGACGCAGCTGGCCTGCACCGTCCTCAGGGAACCGGTAGCCTTTACGGAAGAAAAGAACGATGTCCGCGTTCTCGTCGCGCTGTGCGCCGTTGACCATTCATCTCACATGGATGGCATCGTAGCCGTATCCAACATTTTCAGCGATGACGCCAAGGAAGGACAGATTATGGATTCAACGACCCCGCAGGAGATATATGACCTGTTTATCTCCAATGCCGAGGTTGTGGATTAATAGAATTAGCAAAGTTCTTTATAAGATAGAAAGGAGAAATTATGCTAGATTTTATTCTTAACATTTTAGCTACTCCTGCAATGCTAGTAGGTCTGTTAGCTATGCTGGGTCTGATTCTTCAGAAGAGACCCGTTGAAGATGTCATCAAGGGCACCATCAAGACCATCGTTGGCTTCCTGGTATTAAGCGCTGGCGCCACCTTCATTCAGACTGATTCACTGAACGCTTTCGGTGAACTGTTCAACTGGACATTCAACATGACCGGTACCGTTCCGAACAACGAAGCCATCGTTGCCATGGCCTTAAATAAGTTCGGTCTGGATACTTCCTACATCATGGTGTTCGGCTTAGTCCTGAACATTGTCCTGGCTCGTTTCTCAAAGATGCATTACATGTTCTTAACAGGTCACCACAGCTTATACATGGCATGCATGTTAGCAGTATTACTGGGTGCTGTTGGCGGCTTATCAGGCTTCCTGCTCTGGATTGCCGGCGGCTGCTTATTAGCCTTCATTTCAGCCTTCTCACCCTGGTTCCTGCATTCATCAATGGAAAAGATCGTTGAGACTGATGAATTAGGTTTCGGTCACTTCGGTGGCTTCGGCTACTGGGTAGCTGCTCAGTGCGGCAAGCTCTTCAAGGGCGGCAAGTCAACTGAGGACATCAACTTCCCGCAGCGCTTAACCTTCCTGCGTGACACCACTGTTTCCATTGGTATCACCATGGTTCTGTTCTTCTTAGTCATCACCGGTATCGCTGTTGGCAAGGGCGTCATGAACGTTGATCCGGCTACTCTGCCGAACTGCTCTGGCTTCCTGGTCGCTGGCGACACCAAGACTCACTGGGCTGTATGGGCTCTGAAGGCTGGCTTAAGCTTCTCAGGTGCTGTTTACATCATTCTGTCCGGCGTCCGTCTGATCGTTGGTGAACTCGTTCCCGCATTCAAGGGTATTGCTGAGAAGCTCGTTCCGGGTGCTGTCCCGGCTATCGACTGCCCGGTTGTCTTCCCGTATGCTCCGAACGCTGTTCTGATCGGCTTCTTAGTCTCCTTCTTAGGCGGCGTTGTCGGTCTGATCGTCCTGATTGCTCTGAACAAGGCTGGCTTAGGCTTAGCTCTGATTCTCCCGGGTGTTGTTCCGCACTTCTTCTGCGGCGCTTCCGCCGGTGTCTTCGGCAATGCTGAAGGCGGCTTAAAGGGCTGTATCTTAGGCTCATTCGTGCATGGTCTGATCATCACCTTCTTACCTGCACTGTGCATGCCTGTATTCGATGCATTAGACAAGGGTTCAACCTTCTCCGATGCTGACTTCTCCTGGATGGCATTAGTATTCGGCAATATTGCCAAGGCTGTCCATGGTGTTCCGCTGTTCGCAATCTGCGTTGTAGTATACGTCTTACCGATGGTACTCAGCGGATTCAAGAATGGCCAGGAAAACAAGTAATTTCTGACCGTAAAGTAGTTTAAGAATTCTGATTGAAGAATTTGGAAGGAGGGCATATTAATGGCAAAAATCAATAAGATTATGTGCTGCTGCGGTTCCGGATTAGGAAGCTCACTGATGGTTCAGATGAACATTCAGAAGGCTCTTAAGAATCTTGGAATCGAAGGAGTCGA
>JAGAFL010000012.1:0-14531 GCA_017612595.1 Erysipelotrichaceae bacterium
TAATTTAAATATAATTCATTATCTCTGAAAAATCAGTATCTTCTGATTCTTTTCGTCGTGTTTTTTCCTTCTGCTAAAGAAAAATCCGCAGGTTTTTATGTTTTCCTGCAGATTTTCCTGTCCTTAACTTAATGACGTTGGGCGTGAGCCTCTTTTAAGCTGATAAATGATGATCAGGTTCTAGATCAGCGTTTCCAGGACCATTTCGTATTCGTTCAGGTCAATGGCCTTGACCAGCTGGACATAGTGATCAGGGAACTGCTTGTCGCTGTAGAGGTCAGTCACCGTCGCCCCATAGGTGATCCTTCCCTGGGTCTCCACGAAGACGCCGCACTCCTCGGTATCGAAGATCTCCGGCTTAAGCAGGTAGACCAGCGGTGCCAGCGCCCGGTTTTCCAGCTGTTCGGTGACGTTGAGTCCGAACATGACGATCGGTATTCCGGACAGGAAGACATGCTGAGCGCTCTGGGGATCGTCATAGATGTTTCTTTCGGCCCGAACGGTAACATCGCCATAGGCGTCGGTTCCGCCGACCAGCAGGATCCGTTCGATCCGGTTCTTGACGGTGAAGTCCCGCAGCAGAAGGCCGGCCAGTTCCGTAAGCGGCCCGTTGGTGATGACGGTGGTGCCTTCCGGCATTTCGCTGAGTTCGGCCAGCTCGATGCCCGGCTGTTTCTTGATCAGGTTCAGCAGCAGGTTATTGTCCTCGGAGTATTTAAGAGATAATGATACCTTCATGTTACTTCACCTCACTGTAGGTTCTGATGTAATTGATCATCAGATCAATGAACCTGCGCCGGTCGACATCCATGAGCGCCTTGGTGTTGGGCTTGCGGTTGTTGAGGTTCCGGATGTCGCCGACGGTCTGACCGACGGAGTAATAACCTTCGGTCTCAACTTCGACGTACATTTCCTCGATCCGGAAGACTTCCGGATGAATGAGCGCCATTACCGCGCAGAGGTCATGCATGGGTGCGCCGGGATAGCCCAGACCCAGATGGAACTTATAGAAGAACTCCAGCCAGCGCCAGACGATCTCGCTGACCGGGTTTCCGATTTCCTTGATGGCTTCGACATCTTCCGGATAGACCAGAGCCTTTTCGGTGACGTCCAGGCCGGCCATGATGATCTGAATGCCGCTGGAGAAAACGATGTCGGCAGCTTCCGGGTCGACCAGAATGTTGAATTCAGCAGCCGGGGTCCAGTTGCCGTATTTGATGCCGCCGCCCATGATGGAGATGGCTTCGATCCTGTCCTTCAGTTCCGAATAGCCAAGCAGCAGCGTTGCCACGTTGGTCAGGGGACCGGTAGCGACGATGACGACCTTTTCATCTGACTCTCTCAGGACGTCAGCCATCAGCTCAGCCGCTGAGCGGCTGTCGAGCTGGCGTTTCGGTTCGGGAAGAGCCGGACCATCCAGGCCGCTTTCGCCGTGGACGTTGGTCGGAGCCTGAAGTCTGTGGCGGTACAGCGGGCAGTTCCTGCCGCGGGCTACCGGCACGTCCAGCCCGATCAGGGCCATGATGCGCTGGCTGTTATAAGCCGCCTTGTAGACGTTGCAGTTGCCGTTTACGGCCGTACAGGCCAGGATCTTCAGGTCCTTTGATGCGTTGGCAACGACCCAGGCGATGGCGTCATCGTGCCCGGGATCCGCATCCAGTATCACAGGTATTGGTTTATTCATCTTAAGTCCTCACTTGCACTTAAATTATAACAGAATAACGCTGCCCGTCCTCAGTCTTCCGCAAAGACGATGACGCTGTCGGAAGCCGTAAGCTCGACCGTATTCTTCAGCGGCGGGTTGAGCAGATAGTAGCCTCTGCTGTTCATGATTCCCAGCAGGATGCAGCCCTGTTCAAACAGCAGCTGACGGAGCTGGGAAATCGTGAAGGTTCCCACGCAGTTCACTTCGGAAGCCCGCTTCATGAACAGCTCGTTGCCTTCGTTGGAAAGGATCTCCCGGAAGGCCGGCAGCAGTCCCGGGTTTTCGCTCAGCTGAGCCAGCAGCAGCGAAGACATGTTGGAGGCGACAATGAAGTCGGTGCTGTCGCCGTTATCGACCAGAACCTGGTTCTTTTCCCGGCGCATCTCTGCCGTAATGTTGAATTTCAGATCATGTTTTTCCCTGATCTCCCGCAGGTTCAGCAGCAGGAAGATGGTGTTCATGTCGGATTCCTCTTCATTGCCGTAGTTGCTCTGAATGATGATGTGCTCGGAATCCTTTACGGTTTCGTATAGGAAGTTCTCATCATGGGCGTCACCGTTTACCAGTTCAAGGTCAAAGCCGCGCCGGGCGCAGATCTTCTGGACCGTTTCATAATTGAACTTGTCGTAGTTTACCAGTGCGATCCTGCTGACGGTGTCCGGCAGTTCGCTGAGAATGACTGACAGGCTGCGGCGGTTGCCGAAGATGGTCGTCTTGGACGCGCGGTCATTCTGCCGGCTGCGGATCTTTTTG
The DNA here is from genome assembly GCA_017612595.1 of Erysipelotrichaceae bacterium. Lineage (GTDB taxonomy): Bacteria > Bacillota_I > Bacilli_A > Erysipelotrichales > Erysipelotrichaceae > UBA1783. Next base: position 2,459 of record JAGAFL010000012.1, read on the forward strand.
GGCTTTGGCGTCTGCATCTGATCAGCACTGATCAGCGAACAGGAAGCCTGCGATTCCGCATAGACCAGAAGTTGGTCAGTGTTCTGAAGGATCATGTCGCTTTCCGGATTCATGATCAGCTGTCCGTCATGAACAACACCGACGGGGACACCGCCGTCCATCCGGACCAGAAGATTTTCAAATGTCAGACCGGTGTTGGCAAAGTCGTGGATGATGTAGAGTTCTGATCCTTCATAGTCAAAGATGTCCCGGAAGACGCGCGACAGGCCGGGCTGATTGCAGGAGTGAGCGATCAGTTTTCCGCGGGCATCGCTGAAGTGCAGGGCCATGATGTTGTGCTTTTCCGCCAGCAGCGCGGGGAAGCGGTTTTCGTCCTTGGTTATGACGGCGTTGATGCGCACATCAGCGATCTCGTTGCTGTCCATCAGGCTGATGAGCGCCAGCAGGATCTTAACCGTCTTGTCGTCATCAGTCGGACTGATGATGACGGAGCGGCAGGAAGCAATGGCAAGCTTTTCCAGAGAAACGGGATCAAGCGGATCAATTGTCCGGCAGATGATCCTGACGTTATCAGGCTTTTCAATGTTATCGCTGACGGCCTCTTCCAGTTCATCCCGTTCCATTTCGGCGCCGACGACGATCGTACAGGGATCGTCCTGAGCGGCCAGCACCAGCTGACGCAGAAGGGTGTATTCACCGGAATAGAAGCCGATGAGAACGATGTGGTCCTTTTCAATGACCAGAGAGTTGCCTTTCCGCAGGCCGACGATCTTCTCTTCGATGGCGCTGCTGAAGATGCCGATCAGAACGCTGGTTACCAGCAGACCGACAAAGGCGGCCAGTGCCATCATGCAGACATAACCGACGCTGCCTTCTTCAAAGGAAGGCATCCAGGCATTGATGATCGTGGTCAGGCTGTCCCAGACAATGCCGAAGAACCCCTGGTCTTCGCTGAAGCCGCAGCTGAAGATGATGGCGGAGATCAGCAGGACGACCAGGATGGTGAAAATCAGCAGGATCCTTACCAGGCCGACGCTTCCTCTGGACATCTGATTGTCAAACCAGTAGGTAAAGCGGTCTTTGAGTGAAGGCTTGTTCATTAGTTTTCCTCCTTTGGGGCTGATTGTGCTAATTGATGATCTGCGGGCAGATCCTCTTTTTTCTATTATAATTCAGGTTCGGCCCCGAGCGCTACCGGCCAGCCATAATAAAACCAGGCATTGCCTGGTTCAGTCTTTTCTGAATTGATTTCCTACTTCTTCTTCTGGTCGAATCCGTACTTCTTGTTGAACTGGTCAATACGGCCGGCAGCCTGCTGGAAACGCTGTCTGCCTGTGTAGAACGGATGGCAGTTTGAGCAGGTATCAACCTTGATTTCCTTCTTGGTTGAATGCGTCATGAACTCGCTTCCGCATGAGGCACATACGACCTTTGTTTCATACATTACGGGATGAATCTTTTCCTTCATATTCTTCTCCTTCCGCCTTGGATATCCTGTCAATCCAAAGTAAGTGCTTTTAAATGTTAACACACCTGAATGAGCATTTCAAGCGGTTATTTGTTCATGTTGTAAATAATGTCCAGACCTTCAAGCATGAGGTTGTTGTCCAGGGTGATCTCGCTTTCGCAATAGGGAACGATGAGCTTGGCCAGGCCGCCGGTAGCGACCACTTTCATGTCATAGCCCATCTCCTTCTTCATCTTGGCGATCATGCCGTCCAGCAGCGAAGCCTGCCCGTAGACCAGGCCGCTCTGCATGGCTTCAACGGTTCCGCCGTTGATGACTTTCTTCGGGGCGGCAATGTCGATCATTGGCAGCTTGGAAGCGCTGTTGCTTAAGGCGTTCAGCGAAACGACGGCTCCGGGAATCACGGCTCCGCCGATGAAGGTGCCTTCCTTATCGACGACAACAGCGGTCGTAGCCGTGCCCATGTCGATGACGATCAGCGGATGGCCGTACAGCTGCATGCCGGCAACCGATCCGACGATCAGGTCAGCGCCGACGGCCTTCGGGTCGGGGACGTTGACTTTCATCCCGGTTTTGATGCCCGGGCCGACGACCAGCGGGGTAAGGCCGGTAGTGATCTTGACAGCTTCCTTCAGAGGAGCGGTCAGCGGCGGTACGACGCTGGAGATGATGGCTCCGTCGATTTCGGCATCCTCGATGCCGCGGATCTCCAGGATGGTATGCAGCAGAACCGCGTATTCGGTAGCGGTCTTTTCCAGGTCGGTCTTGATCCTTTCACTGAAAACCGTTCTGCCTTTTTCCAGCAGACCGAATTCAATGTTGGAGTTTCCCATGTCAATGGCTAATAACATAAGCAGCCTCCTACTTCTTTACGAAGTTGATGATCCTGATGACGATCGGTACCAGAACGGCGTTCAGCAGCAGTTCGAACAGGAAGTTGGTACCGACGATTCCCAGCAGCACGAACTTTCCGGCGTCAGCGAAGCCGAGCAGATCGGAAAAGTGCTGGGTGATGGGCAGAAAGACGGTCATTAAGGCCGCGCAGAAGATGCCGGTGTTGACGATCGGGGCGCTGATGGTGGCCACGACGGTGGCCAGCAGGTCCTTTTCGCCCTTAAGCAGCTTATAGAGCAGTCCGGGGATCAGGCCGGCCATCATGCCCTTAAGCAGACAGACGCCGACGGTCAAGGCCGGGCTGGTCTGAAACATCAGCGTGCTCATCGGCTCGGTGCCGCTCAGGACGCCGATAACGACGATGACGCCAAACACCAGACCCAGAAAGGCTCCGGAAAGCGGTCCGTAGACCAGCGCGCCGATGATGATTGGTATGAGTGAAAGAGTCGGGGTAAAGGTCCCGAACTTGATGCCGCTGGCAACAGTCTGCAGCACGACGATGATGGCTGCCAGCAGGGCTGTTCCCGTCAGTTTCTTAATATTGGCGTTTCTCATGAATACCTCCGTTTTCATTCCCGTGATCTGCTCCTCGCAGTCCTTGCAGGGATATGAGTACAAAACCAGGAGTATTATAGCACCCCCCGGGAAAAGTGCAAAGAAAAACTCTCACGCCGTGAGAGCTGTTCTTAAAGTCTATTTGAGCATTTCCCGGTATTCGTCAACGATGACCTTGCCGGCCGAGGTCCCCAGCCGGGAAGCGCCGGCTTCGATGAACTTCAGAGCGTCGGCGGCGTTGCGGATGCCGCCGGCCGCCTTGACCTTTACCCGGTCGCCGACGCACTGCTTCATCAGCCTGACGTCTTCCAGAGTGGCGTTGCCGGTGCCCATGCCGGTTGAGGTCTTGATGAAGTCAATGCCGGTTTCCACGGCGATCTGACAGAGCATCCGCTTCTCTTCGTCTGCCAGATAGCAGTTTTCGAAGATGACCTTGCAGATGATGCCGTGCCGGTGACAGGCATCTACGATCCTGCGCATTTCGTCTCTGACATAATCCCAGTCACCGGATTTGACCTTGCCGATGTTGACGACATAGTCGACTTCGCCCGCGCCTTTTTCAATGGCGTCCTCAGCTTCAAAGACCTTGGCCTCAATGGTCATGGCGCCCAGGGGGAAACCGACGGCGGCGTCGGTAAGCACGTCCGTGCCTTCCAGTTCCCGGTTGCACAGCGGGATGTGGCAGTTATTGATGGCGACGGTCCTGAAGTTGTATTCTCTGGCAACCTGGCACAGCTTCTTCAGGTCGTCATCGGTAGAATAGGGCTTCAGCAGCGTATGGTCGATCATCTTGGCTAATTCTTCCGGTTTTAACATGGTGTTTCTCCTTTATCTGTCTGTCCTAATGATAGCACGAAAAAAGCCGGGCAGCATGAGCGATGCTCCCCGGCTTAGGGTGTTTATTCAGCGAAGATCCTGCCGATCTCCTGGAGGACTTCATCATAGCTGATGCTGTCAAGGTCGGTCACGTCGATGTCGAACTCCCTGCCCAGATGGATGTGATAGTCCTTGTGCTTGTGCAGATTCCAGAATTCTTCCTTGGTGTAGTCATAATGAGGGCCCTTGAGATATCTGTCGTATTCTTCCAGATGATACTGACTGCCCAAATGACCGGGATGGCGCGGGTCGTTTTCATCGCGGTGCTTCTGACGCTGATAGATGACATCAAGGTCGCCGTAAAGACAGACGGTCAGGGCTTCGTAGCCGTTTCTTTCAGCCACTTCGGCCAGTGCGTCCTTCTGCCGCTGGCAGAACGGATATTCCGCAATCAGCGGATCGCCGGTTTTCATCTGGCGGTCCAGAAACAGGTAGAAGTATTCCAGGCTGCGGTCGTTAATGGCAACCTTTTCCTCCTGCGAGTCAAAGCCCAGGATGTCCCAGAAGATCTCCTTGATCTGGTCATAGGAAACCTCGCGGAACAGGGGATACTTCTCACGGATAACTCTGGCGGCATAGCTCTTGCCGGTACCCGGCAGGCCGGTGATGAAGACGATCAGTTTCTTCATGTCTGCTTCCTCGTTTTCTATATATTCATCATACAACAAATCCACCGAAGCGGACAGACGCCGGCGCTTTTGGTCTATAATAATACTTATGAAGCACAGTGAACTGATCAACGATCCTTCTTACAGTACGGCTGTCTTTCTGTTTGCCTCGTTACAGGATGAAAAACTGATCAGCGGACTGAAACAGCTGCCGGCCAATTTCATCCTTCTGGACGTCGATGACTGGAACGGCGAGCTTTCTCCCTGGTCTGCGAAAGCCGGAAAGATGCAGTTTTCGGGAAAGGCAGAGGAAACACTGAAGCAGCTATTAAGGATCAGAGCGGCATACGAAGAGAAGCAGGGGAAAACCAAGGCCTTTCTGGCCGGCTATTCGCTGGCCGGCCTGTTTGGCCTGTACGGCCATCGTTATTTTGACGGTATCGTCAGCTGTTCTTCTTCGCTGTGGTTTCCCGGTTTTACGGACTGGCTGATAAACAGCGGGATCGACAGGGAAAAGAAGATCTATCTGTCTCTGGGAGAAAGAGAAGAACAGAGCCGCAATCAGCTGCTGGCCACTGTCGGCGATCAGACCCGGCAGCTGTATCGTTATCTGCAGGAAAACGGCAATGAGTGTACCCTGGTAATGAATCCCGGCGGTCATTTCGATCAGCCGGCGGAAAGACTGTTAAACGGAATCAGGTGGATCCTGGAGGAATAGGAAAATGGAAGTAAACGAATATCAGAAACTGGCAATGAAGACCTGGAGCAAGCGCCTGCATGGCGAAGAGATGCTGATAAACGGCGTCATGGGCCTGTGCGGCGAAGCCGGCGAAACCATTGATCTGGTCAAGAAGTATCTGCATCAGGGTCATGAGCTGAACCGGGAAAAGGTCATTGAGGAACTGGGAGACGTCTGCTGGTACATTGCTGAACTGGCAACCTACCTGCAGATCGATTTTTCCGACATTCTGGATTACAATATAGAAAAGCTGGCCAGACGGTATCCGGAAGGCTTCAGCGAAGAGAGATCGATTCACAGAGAGGAAGAGCAGGATGAAGATTAGGATCACCAGATTAAACCAGGAGGCGGTCATACCGACTTCCGGGTCGCCTTACAGCGCCGGAGTGGATCTCTACAGCTGCGAGGATGCCGTAGTCTTCTCCGGCCAGACCACCAAGGTTTCCACCGGCATAGCCGTGGAGATCCCGGAAGGCTATTTCGGAGGCGTCTTTGCCCGCAGCGGCCTGGCGACCAGGACCGGCCTGCGGCCGGCCAACTGCGTCGGGGTCATTGACAGCGACTACCGGGGCGAAGTGATCGTGGCCCTGCATAACGATTCCGAGCTCAACCGCTACATCCAGAAGGGCGAAAGGATCGCCCAGCTGGTCATCATGCCGTACATGAGCGTGGAGTTTGAGGAAGTCGAACAGCTGAGCGAGACCGAAAGACAGGCAGGCGGCTTCGGCTCCACCGGAAAATAAAGATCTGAGGGCTCGGGAAAGAGCCTTTTTATCTGGCCAAAGAAAAGCAGCCTGTACAGGCTGCTTTGATGTTTTACGGCAAACCGCTGATCAGCGGGTGTTCTTCTTAAGAAACTCCAGAACCCGATCGGTCACCGGCTTCTGCCAGAAACTGAAGCGGCCGTGGTCGGCGTTGTTGACAATGCATAGCTGGCAGTCCACGCCGCGGGCCTTCAGGGTGTTGTAGAGGTCAATGCTCTGGTCCAGGGAGACCAGGCGGTCCTTGTTGCCGTGCATGATCAGAACCGGTGGCAGCTGTTCCAGCAGGTCGCTGTAGCAGGCGAAGTTGGCCTGAGCATATTCGGATTCATCCCGCTTTTCAAACAGCATGTCCAGCAGCAGTTCGTTATCCGGCTGGACCAGGCCGGTTTCGGTGTAGGCCAGCTTGTGGACGTTGGTAACGCCGTAGTAGTCGATCAGACCCCTGAGAGCGGGCAGCGGATCGCTTTCCTGAAGATCATCGAGGACCGGTTCGCCCCAGGTCAGAAAGCCCATGATGGCGGTATGTCCGCCGCTGGAATCGCCGGACAGGAAGATGTTGCTGACATCGATCGGGTAATCAGCCGCATTCTTCAGAATGTAGCGGGCAGCGGTCTTGAGATCAAGGACCTGAGCCGGGTACTTGGCTACCCGCCAGGGCCGGTACTGGACAACGGCGCAGCCGTAACCGGCGCGCAGATAGGGCTCAAAGCCCGCCAGGCAGTTTTCCAGATTCTGTTCTTCCCAGCCGGAGCCCTTGACGTGGATGATCAGAGGATACTTTCTGTCCAGATCGCGGCCTTCCGGAAAGATGAAGCGGATGTGCAGCTGGTAATCGTTCTTGACGGCGAAGGTCACCGGCGGATAAAGAGAGGGATAAAGGACGTTCTGGTCGATTTCCAGGATCTCGGCCCCCTCAGCGGTGTCCGTCCATTTCGGCATGTTTTCATAGGTGTAAACGAAATTGTACATGGGTTTGCTCCTTTGAGTGGTATCTTATGAAACCATTATAGCATGGCAAAGAAAAAGTGCTGTCCGAAGGCAGCACTCGCGGGGTTATTTCTTTCTGGCCTGTTTTTCGGCGTTGCGCTTGTCGTTGATGATCTTGACTTCCTTGTCGGTGATCAGGGTGACGCCGTTTTCCTTGGCCCAGGCTACGCAGCCGTTAAGAACGGTCTTGATGAACGGTCTGGGAACCTTTACGAAGTTCTTCAGGGCATCATCGGTGAACTTGACGGTGTCATCAGCGCGGTTGGCCGCATAGCGGAGAGAAGCCAGGTCAACTTCCTTGGCGGTCGGAATCGGTTCGGCGATGGGCTTTCTGAATCTCGGGAAGGGAGTGTACCAGAAATTGGTGGAATCGCGGTAACCGTAATCGACCGGAACCGGCGGGAAACTGTCCTTCTTGACGCCGTTGACGATGGCGTCGTAGTACTTTTCCTTCATCAGGATCTTGTCAACATGCAGGATGAAGTGAGCGCCGTACTTGGACGTAATGCCGTTGAAGTCGTTGTAGGGGCCGGGGTGACCGTCATCGATGTCCTCGACCTTGAATCTGCCGGCGTTTTCCAGATCAGCTGCCCAGGTGCATTCAAATACCTGGAAGGCCGAAGAGATGATCTGCGGGCGGTTGGGGTCAGCCGGGTCAGCCTGTCCGTCTTCCATCTGGAACTTGAGGTCCTTCATCTTTTCCTCGGAAGGTCCGGGGAAACCGAGGCGCACCGCTTCCCGGAAGGTCTCGCGGTCATCGGGAATGAAGTTGAGTGCGCACTTGTGGGTACGCAGCAGGTTCATGCAGGTGTTGGAAGTGTTGCGGCATTCCAGCAGCATCGCATATCTGTCCTTGCCGGCAATGTAATAGGGGAAGCAGAGGGAATAGGAACCGATGTTCAGGCTTCCGTCAGGATTGACGGTGCTGATGCAGACGGTCGGCATCGGAAAAAAAGAAGAAGTCTGATAAAAGTTATCGACTATCCTCAGATCCTTGAATGAACTCATAATGACAAATCTCCTGTTCTAAAGATCAGAAGAATTCCTTCTTGAGGACAACGCTCTCCTGATATGATAAATCATTGGCCAGATTCAGGCCGTGATTTATGGCCGATACGAGATCGTAACCGTTGGCCAGGCAGGCCATCAGCATGCTGAGGAAGGCCTCGAAGCAGCCGACGACGTGCTCGCCCTGCTCGTCCTTCCGGTACTGATGGAAGCCGGCATAGTCATAATGGCTGATGAACTGTCCTTCTTCGACGATCAGGATCCACTTGAGTCCGTGCTTGATCAGTTCGGAGCAGGTGTTGGGAATGTCGCGCTCATTGACGGTGCGGATCAGGTAGTCGTAGTCAAAGACCACGCCTTCAACCAGATTGAGCACCTTGTTTTCCGGCAGGCTGTTGTAGCAGACCCACTTGACGTTGGGATAGGTGGCTACGGCCTTCAGGAAGTAGTTGGTGTTAACGTATTTGATCAGGCCGTAATCGTCATCTTCAAAGGAAAGGATGGGGAAACCGTCCTCCACACCCGGGTAAACGGAGAAGGTGAAATCGTCAAGGGAGATGGCCTTGTTGTATTTGTCGATAAGATAGATCCTCGAGGGCGTCTTGGGCAGAACGGAATTGTTGGCATAGACCATGCCGTTGAGCTTGTCGAGATTCAGGATCATTTCCGCAGAGGTGCTGTCATAGGAAAGCCTGGTCAGAAGGTAGGTGTCGGTGTCCAGAACGGCCAGATTGTAGGCGATGCTGTAGGCACCGCCGCTGCGGCAGTCGTTGACGCCGGCCGAAAGCGCCCTGTTGGCTGACAGGGAATCCTTGAGCCGGATGACCTCCGTGCGGTAGCTGTTTCCGATGACGATAACTCTGTTCATACGTCTATTTTAGCACAAAAATCATGATAGAATAGTACCAGAGGTGGAATATGAAAATCGGACAGGCAACAGACATTCACAGACTGGTGGAAAACCGCCCGCTGATCCTCGGCGGCGTCAGAATCGAATATGAAAAGGGGCTTCTGGGCCACTCCGATGCCGACGTTCTGACCCATGCGGTCGCCGAAAGCATCATCGGCGCTCTGGGTCTGGGCGATCTGGGCACGCATTTTCCGGATACCGACCCGGCATATGAGGGGATCTCATCGCTGATCATTCTGGAAAGAGTCTTTGAGATGATGGACGCTCAGGGATACCGGATCGGCAACGTTGACGCCACCGTCATGATTGAAAAGCCGAAACTGGCCGCCTATAAAAAGCAGATGGAAGAGAATCTGGCAGCGGTATTGCGCTGTGAGCCGGAAAGGATCAACGTCAAGGCTACCCGCGGAGAAGGTCTTGGCTTCATAGGCCGGGGCGAAGGCGTTCAGGCATTCAGCGTCTGCCTGCTGGAAGAAAAGGAATAACGGGAGGGCAGCACGATGGCATCAAGCCGGGAATATCTTGAATACGTCCTTGACCAGCTGTCCGAGCTGGACGAGGTGACCTACCGGATGATGATGGGCGAATACATCATCTATTACCGCGGCAAGATCATCGGCGGCGTTTACGACGACCGCTTTCTGATCAAGCCGACCCGGGCAGCTGAAGAGCTGCTGCCGGAGGCGGAAAGGCAGCTTCCCTATGAAGGAGGCAGGGAAATGCTGGCGGTGGAAGATCTGAACGACCGCGCTTTTCTGGCCGATCTGATCCGGGCCGTGTATGAACAGCTGCCGGCCGGAAGGAAGAAGCGCTAGAAAAAACCGCCGGGATGGCGGTGTTGGATAATCAGGAACAAAGAGATGGTCATCTCTTTTTTTCTTCGCTGACCAGATACATTTCGGAACCGTAATCAAGCGGAATGCGGACTTCCGGAGAGTAGCCGGCGGCCGTATAGACATTGTTCAGTACGATGCCCTCGGCCAGAGCGGCGGCGGTAGCCTGCCAGCCATCCTTCGGGCTGCTTAATTCTTCGCTGCCGAATAGCTGATTGAACTGGGCAGCCTGATAAGCCTGTTCAGCAGGACGAACGGCATAATTTCCTTCAGGCAGACCGCGGATGACCAGCTTTTCATATCCCGGTCCGACGCGCAGCTGCCGGCGGAAGACCGTCGCAATGGTTTCCTCATCAGTACTGACGCTGAACTGTTCATGCTGGCAATCGTGGCAGTAACGGCGGAACTGACCGAACTGGAAAGTACGGCGGTGGAGCTTGTAGAAGGCGATCTGTCTGCTGATTTCCTTCTTTTCCCAATCGCTCAGCTTTCCCAGATCCAGTTCATATCCCAGATCCCCATACGCGGCGACATTGAAGCGCAGGGAAAGGGGTGTACGGCGCAGAGACTGAGCGGAGACTTCCGCGGCTACATGGGCGCCCATCATTGACAGCGGGTAGAGGTAGCTGGCGTTTTTCTGAATTCTGATCCTTTCGACCGGATCGGTATCATCGGAAGTCCAGATCTGCGGAGAGAAGCAGGCCATGCCCAGATCAAAGCGGTTGCCGCCGGAAGAACAGCTTTCCAGAAGCAGTTGGGGATAGCGGCTGAAGATTCTCTCGAGCACGGAATAGAGGCCCAGCAGGTAGCGGTGGGCATAGTTCTGATCATCAGCCAGCAGCTGGCGGTTCATGTCCCACTTGATGTAGCTGACCTTGGTCTCTTCGATGATCCTGGTGACGTTTTCCACGATAAAGTCCTGAACGTCCTTCCTGGTCAGATCCAGCAAAAGCTGATGGCGGCCGTAGAGATCGTCATGAAGCGGATCGTGAATGGCCCAGTCGGGATGGCAGCGGTACAGATCGCTTTCCACGCTGACCGATTCCGGCTCCACCCATAAGCCAAATTGCAGACCCTTTTTGCGGATCCTGTCAGCCAGGGCGCCGAGCCCTTCCGGCAGCTTGCTGAGGTCGGTATCATAGTTGCCCAGACCGGAGAGGTCGTTGTTTCTTTCCCTGAACCAGCCGTCATCCAGAACAAACAGTTCGCAGCCCAGATCGCCGGCCTGTTCAGCGAGGCTGAGCAGGCTGTCCTCAGTGAAGCTGAAGCCGAAGCCTTCCCAGCTGTTGATCAGCACCGGTCTGTGGCGGTACTGCCAGTATTCCGGTACGACATGACGGTTGATGAAGTCATGGAAGTTCCCCGAAAGACCGTTGAGACCGTCAGCGGCGAAGCTCAGTACTGCCTCCGGGGCAGTAAAACTGCTTCCCGGTTCCAGAAGCCAGTTGAGGCCTTCCGGAAGCATGCCGATCATGGTGCGGCAGAGGCCGACGTGATTGAGAGCAGTGCTGTTATAGTGATTGCCGCTGTAGATCAGGTTAAACCCCCACGCCTTTCCGGCGTCTTCAGTGGTGTCCTTGCGACGCAGAATATAGCCGGGATTGCACCCGGAAGAAGAGAAGCCGACCCGTGAGCAGTTTACGGTGGCACTTTCGGTTATCGGCGTTTCCGTCAGGCCCATTTCCCGGGCCCATTCGCCATGGAAGCTCATTTCCACCAGATCGTCCTCCATCAGGTCAAGGCTGCTGCTCATCAGCCGGCGCAGCATCTGCTTTTTAGTGGAATTGTTGATGATCCGGGCGCTGCGGACGATGACGTCTTCCTCATGGAAGAGCTTGAAGAACAGCTGAACATCGATCTGGCGCTGTTCATCCGTCAGTGTGACCGTCAGAAGTTCATCGGCCCTGCGGCTGACCGGCAGATCCGTAGGATAGCCGGTGTCATCGGCGGAGATCTCGTGAGAACGGTATCGGAGATCCAGAGGACTGTGTCCGTCTTCATCGACGATAATTACCGCCGGTTCGCGGTAGTCGCCGCGTCCCTGGCTCGGACAGAGCTGAGGCAGGCGGTTAAGGCAGTAGCTGGGGTCGCTTTCGCAGTAGATGATGCTGTCGCCGTATCCGGCAGACCTCTTGTCCGCCAGAGCGAGAGCATCGGAAATGCTGACGGGAGAACCGTAGTGAATGAATTCCAGGTGTCCGTAGCTGCTGATCCGGAAAAGAAAGGAAGAATTCCTGGTTCTGAGCAGGAAGGTGCTATCCTGAAAGATGATGTGTCCTTTATTGTTCATAGTGACCCCCAATGATGAATTGTCGATTTCATTATATCAATTCTTACTTAACTGTGCCTGTTTCCATTATAATTAAGCTATAGATCAGCTGAATGCTGATAATACAGGTTCACAACAGGAGATGATGAAAATGATCAGCTA
>JAGAFL010000137.1:0-7070 GCA_017612595.1 Erysipelotrichaceae bacterium
AATCATGACACCATCACCCTGTTCTGCCATCTGGGGGTTACCGGAGTGATGCTGGCGCATCTCAACAACCTGTCGCCCTTCCTGATCCCTCAGCTGACCTGCTGCGCGCCGGGGTCATTAAGCGAGTGCGTAAGCGAGGAAAGGGAGAAGGGCATCGCCATGTTCCGCACCCTTTATCTGGGCGCCACTCCCCATCTGACGCTGGCGGATCAGCAGCCTTCCTTCTCCGCCCGCTTTGCCGAATGCTACGAAGACGAAACCCGCCATTAGGAAACCAGAGAGGTATGCATATGAAAAAACTGTTTATCATCCTGCTGACCATTGCGCTTCTGCTTGGCGTTTGCGGCTGTAAGGGAAAGTCGGACGAGGATCTGATCAGAGATGCCGTAGCCGACTATCTGACGTCCATCCTGGCTCAGCCGATGCAGCTGTTATCGGGCAATGACGAGATCGTCAGCCATAACGGCAGCGACAGCGTGCTGTGGCCGATCCTCAACGAAATGATGAAGAGAATGACCTATAAGATCGCCAAAACGACCATCGACGGTGACCGGGCCACGGTGGATCTGGAGTTTGCCTCCTATGATCTGGGCAAGAGTTACAGCGAAATGGTGAAGGAATACATCGATGCCATCGTCCAGATCTTTGCCCAGCAGGGCAGCTGGAGCGATGACGAGATCGTCGGCGTAATGACGGAGTGCTGGCAGAAGACCCTGGGGGAAGCCGAGGAATCCGGCCTGACCAGGATCACGCCGTTTACCATGGAATTAACCAGGACGGCGGAAGGCTGGAAGGTCAGCGACTGTCTGGCCAGTCAGGATTTCCTGGACATCATCTCCGGAGGCATTCTTTCCGCCTTTGGCAGTTTGGATGAGTAATAATGAAGATGACAGAACGCCCGCAAGAGCGTTCTGTTTTATCTCGGCACTGAAGCAGATATCCTGCTTTGATGCTATAATTATTAAAAGAAGACGGAGAAAAAGTTCATGAAAAAAAAGCTTGTATGCCTGCTGGCGGCCGGTCTGTTTCTGACCCTGCTGATCCAGCCGGTCAGAGCGGAAGATTATTATGTCAATGACAGGGAAACCTACCAGGCCCAGTGGTCGCTGGATTACTTTAAGACGGCCAGCGTCATCTACGATCCCGATCTGGCCATGTGCGCTTTGACCATCTGCGCCAGCGCCAGCCAGCCCAGCGACGTGATCATCACCAACCTGCAGGCCATGGGCTTTTCCAACATCGTCCGTCTTAACTATGACCAGAAGATCATCAACAAGCCGGTAACCACCATCGCCAGCCAGAGCAGCGGCGAGGACTATTACTTCGTGATCAACATCCGGGGAACCAAGGACGTGGAAGACGCCGTGACTGACGTCATGGGCGGCGTCTTCAACGGCTTCATTCTGGCCGGGGAGAATACCTATCAGATGTTTACCGATTACCGCCGTACCTACTGTCCGGAAGCGACTGATGAGCACTGCTACGTGCTGATCTGCGGCCACTCTCTGGGCGGGGCTACCGCCGGCCAGCTGGCCCGGCAGTTTGCCATGAAGAGCCTCATTGACAAAAAACACATCTATACATACACCTTTGCCTCGCCGACCTATGATACGGAAGGCGAGAATCCGCAGGACTACGACAATGTCTTCAATCACATCATCAGCGAGGACATCGTTCCTACCGTTCCCTGGCAGTATGAACGCATCGGCATCGACATCCGCTATACCGATGACGCCGCGGCCTTTACCTTCTTCGACTACATTTCCACGGTCTTCTACATGGAAAACTGGACGGAAAGAGTACCGGCGATGATGTCGCATCATGCGCTGCGCAGCTACTACGAGGTCATGAAGAAGGGAAACTATGATAATTCCACTGCCTGGCAGCGCTTCTTCCGCAACCTGGCCACGACCGTTCTGGAACTGGCCGAGCGCTGTCTGCGCTAGGAGGTGAGACAGATGGTCAACATTCCTGCCTATCTCATCAAGCTCAACGCCCGCATGTCGCTGAGGAAGAATTACTGGAAAGCCGTTCTGAGCGCCTTTCTGATCTATTTCTCGGTCTTTGCCTTCGCCTTTTTCCAGCGCCGGTTTCTGACCATGGACCTGCGGACGATCATCAGCCAGATCGTCAATTCCCACTACACTGTTTCCCCGGTCGAAATACTTAAGTATTTCGACCGCTACGCCGTCAGCTTCCTGCCGGTCGTGGTCATCAACGTCTTGATCCTCAAGCCGCTTTCCCTGATCGGCTACAACTTCTTCGTGGACAACAGCTTTGAAAACGAAGACAAGCTGTACATGAGGGACTTCGTAAAGGAAGTTGCGACTCACTATCCCGTCTACCTCAAGACGATGGCCTTAAGGACGGTCATCCTGTTCTTCTGGATCATGATGGGCGTCATCCCGGTCTTCTTCAAGGCCTATTCCTACCGCATGGTGCCCTATATCCTGGCCCGCTATCCGGACATGAAGCCCCTGGAGGTGTTAAGGGAAAGCGAGCGGTGCATGAAGGGCTTCCGCTTCAAGTGCTTTCTGATCGACTGTTCCTTCATCGGTCTCTACGTCCTGAGCATGCTTTCGCTGTATACTCTCTATGTCTTCTATGTCGGCCCCTACTACTACGCCGTCTATGCCGAGATCTATGATGCTTTGTACATCGATGACCAGGTCTATGTCCTGAAGTACGCTGATCATGAATTCTATCATCCCACCAAGTTCACCTTACGAAGGCGGGATCTGATCATGGGCGCCATCGCCTGCCTGCTCTACATCGGCTCTGACCTGTTATTGTACTGGGGGTCCAACGGCGGCACCAAGATCGGTCTGATCGTTCAGAGCAACTGGCAGAACATCAAGGTCATGCACTTCGCCTACAGCATCATCCTGGCCAACATCGCTACCCCATTCTTCTATAACGGCATCCGGGCGGTGGTGGCCATCGTCAAGGAAAAGCTGGGCGGGACCTTCTCCCGCCATGGCCGGATGTCGCAGTACTTTGAGTATTCCGCCATCTTCTACAGCATCACCGTGCTGCTGTGCCACGTGCTGTACTGCCTGTTCCCCATTCTCTTCAAGATCCTGATCATGCAGATGAGCGTCAGGGAAGCGGCCATCATCGTCAACCATCTGGCTCTTTACGTCATCGTTCCCCTGGAGCTGGCTTCCAACCTGCCCATCACCATCATCAGTGCTGTCTTCATCTATCTGGTGCTGATCCGTACCATCGATCTTAACCCGCTGGCCACCCTCAGCGCCCCGGCCGTCGTCTATCTGATCGCCGACTGGATCTCCGGCTTCTTCAGCAATCCGCATCTTCAGGACGCGCTGAACTGCTGCGAAAGCTTCGGCTGGCTGCTGTTCATGCTGGTATTTATTTTCTACAACCGCAAGATCCACTTGAAGAACCTGGCCCAGAGCGTGGCCGAACCGGAAATCAAGGAGTAAAGCTGTCTCAGGACAGCTTTTTTCTGCCTTTCCCTCACCGCGGCGCAATGGAAAAAAAGAGCCTGAAATGGTAAAATCAAAGGCAGAAGGAAACCGGAATGAAGAAGATCACGCTGGGTATATTAGCACATGTCGATGCCGGCAAGACGACGCTTAACGAAGCGCTGCTTTACCATGGCGGCGTCATCCGCCGGATGGGCCGGGTCGACCATCAGGACAGCTATCTGGACTACGACATTCAGGAAAAGAAAAGGGGAATCACCATCTTCTCCAAGACCGCTTCCCTCACCTATGGGGACAGCCGCTTTACGCTGGTCGACACCCCGGGGCATCTGGACTTCGCCGGGGAAATGGAACGGACGCTGTCCGTTCTCGACTATGTCGTCGTGGTGGTCAGCGGTCTGGACGGGGTGCAGAGCCATACCCGGACGATCTGGAAGCTGCTGGAATACTATGACCTTCCGGCTTTCGTGTTCGTCAACAAGATGGACATCGCCCTGCGCGATGAGGGGCAGCTTCTGGCCCAGCTCAATGAAGAACTGGACGGTCCCTTTGTCAGCTTCGGGAATCTGAATGAAAGCTATGAGGACATCGCCCTGCTGGGCGAAGAGCTGATGGAAGAGTATCTGAAAACCGGAAGCGTCGACGATGAAAGCATCGCTTCGCTGATCAACGAAAGAAAGCTCTTTCCGGTCTATTTCGGCTCGGCCCTGAAGGACCAGGGCGTAAAGCAGCTGCTGGACGGTCTGGACAACTATACCATGGAAAACATCTGGCCCGAAGAATTCGGGTTGCGAATATATAAGATCAGCTATGACGAAGCCGGCAAACGCTGGTGCTATGGCAAGATCACCGGCGGCAGCCTGAAGGCCAAGGAAAGGATCGGCGAAGAGGGCAAGATCGATGAACTCTGTCTGATCTCCGGTCAGAAGATGACAACGGTGGCGGAGGCTTCGGCCGGGGACATCGTGGCTTTTAGGGGACCGGAAGGACTGCAGGCCGGCCAGGGCCTGGGCTTTGAGAAAAGCGGCAGCGCCAGCTTCATGGAACCCTTCATGCGCTATAAGGTTATCCTGCCGGAGGGCTGCGACAAGAACATGATGCTTAAGCAGCTGCAGATCCTGGCGCAGGAAGACCCGCAGATCCGCGTCAGCGCCGCGGAGGAAATGAAGGACATCCACGTTTCCCTGATGGGGGAAATTCAGATAGAGGTAATCACCAACATCATCAAGAAAAGGACCGGCGTGACGGTCGGCTTCGGCGAGGGCGCCATTCTCTACCGGGAGACCATTGAGAATGCGGTCGAGGGCGTCGGCCACTTTGAGCCGCTGCGCCACTACGCTGAAGTGCATCTGCGTCTGCAGCCGCTGCCCCGGGGCGCCGGGCTGGTGTTCGCCAATGAGGTGCCGGAAGGCACCCTGGCCGTCAACTGGCAGCGGCTGATCATGACCCACCTGCAGGAAAAGCGGCACCTGGGCGTTCTGACCCGTTCCCCGATCACCGACATGAAGATCACCGTCATCGCCGGCAAGGCCCATGAGAAGCATACCGAAGGCGGCGACTTCCGCCAGGCTACCTACCGGGCGGTGCGCCAGGGCCTTAAGAAAGCCCGGAGCGTTCTATTGGAGCCCTACTACGGCTTCATCATCCAGGCGCAGAGGATCTATCTGAGTTCGCTGCTGTATGACCTGGATAACATGAAGGCTCAGTATAAGCTGGAAGACGTCGATGAAGACCGCATCCGGATCACCGGCAGCGCCCCGGTGCGGTTAATGCAGAATTACCACCAGACGCTGATGTCCCACAGCGGTGGCGCCGGTCAGCTGTCCCTGAGCGTGCAGGGCTATGACCGCTGCCTGGACGAGCAGAAGATCATTGAAGAGATCGGCTACGATAGCGAAAGCGACCTGCGCAATCCGACCGGTTCGGTCTTCTGCCAGCACGGCGCCGGTTTTTACGTGCCCTGGGACCAGGTGGAAAACTACATGCACATCAAGGCGGCTAAGCTTACGGTAAGCTCGTCGCCGCTGACGCATAACCGCTACAGCATCTCCGAGTCCGAACTGAAAAGCGTCTTCGCCAATGTCAACGGCCGTAACCGCAACATCAAGAAGAAGTACGCTTCCTCCCGGCGGAGCGAAGATGAAAAGAAGAAAACCGTCATCAGGAAGGCCAGACCAAGGCTGCTGATCGCGGACGGCTATAACTTGATGCACTATTTCCGCAGGAGTTCCTCAATGAGCGAGGAGAACTTCGACGGCGCCCGGGATCTGATCATCAATCAGCTGTCCAGCTACGCCGGCTACAAGGGCTGCAAGGTCATCGCCGTCTTTGACGCCTATAAGAAGGAAGACAACTACGGCAAGGTGGACTTCGGCCAGGAAGTCTCCGTAGTCTACACCCGCCAGAATCAGACGGCGGACTCCTACATTGAAAAACTGGTCCACGATTACAGCAAGGACTATGAGATAACGGTCGCCTCCTCCGACCAGGCCGTGCAGAACATGATCGTCACTAACGGCGGCTTAAGGATGAGCGCCCGGGAACTGGAACTGGAGCTGGAAGGCTTCGAGAAGCAGGCCCTGGACAGTCAGTACATGGTCAGAGAGAAACAGCGCTGAAACGAGGTTAGCCACATGGAGAAAACAAGAACGCTTTACGATGAAGACAGCTACCAGCAGGAATTTGACGCCCGGGTGCTTTCCTGTCAGCCGACAGAGGAAGGCGGCTATGCGGTCATCCTGGATCAGACGGCCTTCTTCCCTGAGCAGGGAGGCCAGATCGCTGACCGGGGATATCTTGACGAAGCAGCCGTAAGAGACGCGCAGATGCGTGAAGATACGGTCATCCATTATACTGACCGCCCGTTAACACCGGGAAGCAGGGTGCATGGCAGCATCGACTGGAACAGAAGGTTTGAGCTGATGCAGAATCATACCGGCGAGCATATCCTTTCCGGCATCATCTGCCATGACCACGGCTGTAATAACGTCGGCTTCCGGCTGACGGAAGACAGCTGCACCGTCGACTACGACTATCCACTTAATAAGGAAGAACTGAAAAAGGCAGAGCAGAAGGCCAATGAAGCCATCTGGGCTGATAAGCAGGTGATGGTCAGCTTTCCTGATGAAAAACAACTGGCCGGCCTGAACTACCGCTCTAAGAAGGAACTTACCGGACAGATCCGCATCGTGACTATCCCCGGCGTGGACGTCTGCGCCTGCTGTGCGCCCCACGTCAGCCGTACCGGCGAAGTGGGCATGCTGAAGATCGTCAGCTGCCAGAAGCACAAAAGCGGCGTGCGCCTGTACATCGCCAGCGGTCAGCGGGCCTTGGATCTGCTGAGGGAAGACATGGAAGTGACCGACTCTCTGGTTCACGCTCTGAGCGCTCAGAAGGACCAACTGCCCCGCAGGATCGCCGACATGAACGCCGAGATCTACCGGCTGACCAAGGAACTGTCGGCTTCCCGGATCGCCCTGCTCAGGGAGCAGCTGAGCAGCAATGACAGTTCATTGACTCTGTTCTTTACCGAAGACTGCCTGGAAAAAGACGTCAGGGAAGTCGTCAATGAACACCTGGCTGCTCATCCCGAAAGCCTGTGCGCCGGCTTCAACGGCAATG
>JAGAFL010000138.1:0-5124 GCA_017612595.1 Erysipelotrichaceae bacterium
ATGGTCTTTCCCGACTACATCATGGGCGGTAACGGCGCTACCCTTTATGACGGCCAGGGCAGGGTGATCTACAATGAGCATCTGGACAGGCAGGTCTATGAGGAAGTCAATGAGTTCTGCCTGGAAAAGGGCATCGATGTCTTCTGGAAGTTCGCCGACAACATGTACGCCTTTCCGGGGGAAAGCCAGCTGGCTAAGGAGTGCGTAGAGACGCTCAGGCATTTCGTCATCGGCCTGCACCCCGACCCTGAAGAGCTGCCGGGAGCCGGCGGTCTGGTCAACGTGCCGCCGGAGGTTCTGACGGAATTCCGCAGGCAGTTTGCCGGCCGGATCAGCTGCGTTGACGGCGGCTATTACATCCATGACCTCAACAGCCTGCATACCGACAAGGGCACCGGATTAGTGAAAATGGCCAAGCTGCTGGGCATCAGCCCGAAGCAGTGCGCCGCCTTCGGCGACAGTGAAAACGACATCCCGATGCTTAAGGCCGCGGGTCTGGGCGTAGCCATGGGCAACGCCATGGAAAGCGCCAGGCAGGCCGCCGATTATGTAACGGCCAGGGCTTCGGAGGATGGCGTGGCAAAGGCCCTGGAAAAATTTGGCATTCTTTAATGAGAATGTCTTTTTTTATGGTACAATGATAAAGTGTTTTTTTACGAGGAGAAACCGTTATGAAGAAGATCGCCTTTGACATGGAAAAGTACATCAGCATGCAGTCGGCCAAGATTATGGAGCGGGTCAACCGCTTCAACAACAAGCTCTACCTGGAGTTCGGCGGCAAGCTCTTTGACGACTATCACGCTTCCCGTGTCATCCCCGGCTTCCAGCCGGATTCAAAGGTAAAGATGTTACTGTCAATGGCGGACAAGGTGGAGATCGTCATCGCCATCAACGCTCACGACATCGAGAAGAGCAAGCGCCGCGGCGACCTCAACATTACCTACGACCAGGACGTCCTGCGTCTGATCGACGCCTTCGAGGGCATCGGTCTTTACGTCTCCTCCGTTACCATCACCCAGTACGTTTCCAAGCCGATCGTCGACAACTTCATCCGTCATCTGCAGAACCGCAATTATAAGGTATATAAGCACTACTACATTGCCGGCTACCCCAACGACGTTGATACCATCGTCTCCGATGAGGGCTATGGCAAGAACGAATACATCGAGACCAGCCGTCCGCTGGTCGTCGTCACCGCCCCGGGTCCGGGTTCGGGCAAGATGGCCGTCTGCATGAGCCAGCTGTACCACGAGTACAAGCGGGGCATCATGGCCGGCTACGCCAAGTTTGAGACCTTCCCGATCTTCAACCTGCCCCTGACTCACCCGGTCAACCTGGCCTATGAGGCTGCCACAGTGGATCTGGACGACGTCAACATGATCGACCCCTACCATCTGGAAAAGTACGGCATCATGGCCATCAACTACAACCGCGACATCGAGATCTTCCCGGTTCTGGCCCGCATACTCAAGGCCATCACCGGCGAGGACGTCTACTATTCGCCGACCGACATGGGCGTCAACATGATCGGACTGTGCATCAGCGATGACGAGGTGGTCTGCCAGGCCAGCTGCGACGAGATCATCAGGCGCTACTATCAGACGATGGTCGAATTCAAGAACGGCAACATCGGCGAAAGCGCCATCACCAAGCTGGAAAACATCATGAACAAGGCCGGCATCTCGCCGCTGGACCGCAAGGTCGTTCCCGCTGCCCGCCAGAAGGCGGAAGACACCCATGGCCCGGCCGTGGCCATCGAACTGACCGATGGGACCATCGTGACCGGCAAGAACTCTTCGCTGCTGGGCGCTGCCTCGGCTGCGATCATCAACGCCCTGAAGTATCTGTGCGACTTCCCCGATGAGACGATGTTATTATCACCGAACATCATCGAGCCGGTCCAGCATCTGAAGGTCGATTACCTGGGCAACAACAACCCTCGTCTGCACATCGACGAAGTGCTGGTCGCCCTGACCATCTCGGCCCAGATGAATCCGGTTGCCGATAGGGCCATCAAGGCGCTGCCCTTATTGAAAAACGCTCAGGTGCATTCCACCGTCATCCTCAATCAGGTCGACATGGATACCCTGCGCAAGCTGGGCATGATGCTGACCTGCGAACCGGTATATCGCACCAAGAAGCTGTTCCATGCCGACAAATAAAGGGTCGTCATGGAGAATGAAACGGTCTGACAGACCTTATGAACAGAAAAAAGACAGAGATCTCTGTCTTTTTTATGCATGATGTGTTGCTGCTCAAGGTCAGCGGGGATCCTTATTGCTCAGAAGATATAGGACATAGAAGAGAGCCATGCTGATAAAGGTTATGCCGCAGCATTCAAGTAGAAACTCCTTTAAAAACGTACCCATGCCGCTGAAGTCCTTTATGAAAAGGTTGACGGCGACCATAACCACGACACCGAATAAATACAGAAAGCCGACCAGGATAAAGGATAACAGGAAGGCGGCGCCGAATCGGAAAGGCTGTTTACCGGTCGTTTCGATGTTAAGTTCCTGGCGCTGCTGATCGGTAAGCTTTTCAAGACGGAAGGCGGACAGACAGCTTCTGAGGAAGCTGGCGAAAGCCTCCCGGTCAAAGCTTTCTTCATCAGTCCTATAAAGGTAACTCAGCAGATGATTGCCGGGGAATTCGGCGAACATGGTGCTGAAGAAATCGGGGTGGTTTTTCCTGCAGTCGACAACCAGATTGCCGTAGACTTCGACACCTGTGGACACGGGAACGATGCGGACATAGTGCTCGACTTTCTGAAAGCCAACGACATCAAAACTGTCGCCGCCGAAGTAATGCAGGCCCTTCAGCTTACCGGCTGTCCGATAATCATCGCCACAGTGGCTGAAGCCGTTTTCTTCAAGAACCTGTCTGGCTGTCTCGCCATAATCGCAGGCATAACGCGCTGGATAATCCTGCTGGCTTTCCCGAGCCTGCTGATACAGCTGCTGCCATACCGGATAATATTCCAGCCCCTGCATGTCCAGTGACAGCAGGTTTTCCGCCGAGGTGCTGTAAACGACGCTGTCGCTGTAGTGTGATTCGATTTTGTCGAGCGTTTTCAGGATCTTGGCGGCCGAGCGTTCCTCAAGCAGTTTCCGCAATTGAGGATAGGTATACATTGTGTGAGAAGCCATGTGGACTTCATCGTCGTTCAATAAGATCAGCTCTCTGGCTATAGGCAAGAGCCCGCTTTCCTTTTCGTTAACATCCATTATCTCAGCCTTTGCGGTCAGCTCGCGGAAGAAATCCAGCAGATAGCTCCAGGGGGCGATGATCGGGCGGTTGGCCAGACCGTTATAAACTCTTGTCTGTACTTTGAAATCATCAAAGCTTATTGACCCGTTTTTTTCCGCCGCGCTGACGGGATCAAAGAAGGAGGCCTTAAGCAGATAACTGTTTTCTTCTTTCGTCATTTCCGTCATGGCGATGGGAATCCCCTGATGATCAGCGGGGATATCACTTTCATAATTCTCGAGAATCAGCTCGCAGCTGAAAAGCTGATTGCCGGACAGTTCAATTACGTATTGACTGCCCTCTTTCCGGCAGCTGGGCCAGTGTTCCAGCTCCAGAAGTCCAGCCAACTGCTTTCTTTCTGCTTCCGGCCGCTGGGCAATAATTTCGTTGAAACGCTGACGGCGCTTATCGTCAAAGTCGTGATAGAGATGATGGCATTCCTTCAGCAGATGATAGACCTGACCGTCAGGGTTGTCCTTGAGGTAGGCAACGGTTTCCATGCTGAAGACAAAGGGCCCCAGAAGAAGGTGATCGTCCAGATCGACGCCCACCCCTTCGATCATGTCAGGAGACAGATTCCGTTCTTTCATTTCTGCCGTCATGTGCTCATAGACTTCCGCCAGGAGCGCTATTTCAAAAGAGTTCAGTTCGCTTGTTTTCATAGATTTATTATACTGTTTTCCCTATATAAGGATATCTGGAAATCAGGGGCTTTTCCGCTGATTCTATTCCTGATTGATTATTATTTCCAGAACGTGATCCAGAAAAGCGTAAAGAGAAGAATGATCATAATCCGTGTTGTCGGGCGTATTATCCTGAAATTCGATCCACACAGTTCCTGTAGCGGTATTGAATGAGGCTATGACATATGGAACGGAGGGTTCATCAGCACTCTTATCAAACCAAAGGTTTTCACATATGCTTAGGCTGACATCGTTTCCCTGCCAACTGATATGATCTGTTTCCAGTTCACGGAATTTGCTTTTGAATGGTTCAGGCCTGAATTCAGGCCTGTCTGCCAGAAAAACACTTGCGTACCAGTTTCTGCCTTCATATTGCATGCTGCCAAAGAATTCGTAAAATACTTTTTTATGGGTGAACAGAGAGGGAGCATGACTTTTCCGATACCAAAGATGGAGATCAGACAACTCAAGGTGGTATCTGCTTTCTAACTCATCGACCGTATATGTTGGTGAGATATCTATAAAACAGAATGTACAATATCCCAGAAATAAAACTGCCAGGAGAATGTAGCGGGTCTTACGGCTTGGTGATTTAATTGAAAATGATGATAAATGATTTTTCTTCATGTGCTTCTAATGTACTATGATTTAGTGATTTGACTAACACTGCTTCAAAATTCGCTAATGTATTCACCTATAATATATGATATAGTAAGAAACGGTGTAAATGCCTGTTCTTGGCGTTGCGGATTCTATAATTATTTTCAACTACTATGCGTTTTACGTTCAGGAAAATAATCAGTAGGTATTAGTATGAAAAGATTATTGTTCGTTATCATTATATTTTTCCTTTTGTTATGTGGATGCAGTCAGAATGAGTGTGTCTATGTTTTTCCTGACGACGAATCACCTAAAAGTCCATTGGCAATCAGAGATGATGGTGTCTGTTTTGAACTGTCAGATGACCTGAACAGTTTTTTGGAGTCTCTTCAGGGTAAAAAGACCGACAGGCAACTGAGCGATGTCTGTGCACATTTTCGATTTGTCATAAGCAGAACGGTGCAGATTGGTGAAACGTCTTATACAAGAACAACGACTGATGATCATTGGTCGGATATATACATCAGCGATGACAATTGTCTTCAGCTTGAAGGGGCTGTTTATGAAATTGACCCGGAAATGACCGGACGGCTTC
>JAGAFL010000139.1:0-19474 GCA_017612595.1 Erysipelotrichaceae bacterium
AGTTTTGAGGAAGCCTGCCGGTGGGCCCGGGCGGACTTCGACCGGCAGCTGATCGAGGCCGGGTACGAACCTTATAAAACCGAAGGCAAATGAAAAGCAGGAATTCCTGCTTTTCGTTTTTTTATTCTTTTTCTTCCTTCAGCTGATCTTCATACATCTTGTAGAGCTGCTTGAAGTATCTGTCGTCATAGTCATCAGCCAGCGGGATCACCTTCGAGGCTTCATCCAGGAAGTAGAAGACGTCCCGGCCCAGTTCGAAGCGGCCCTTGTTGGTGTGCATGTCGATGGCGTAATCCGGGATCTCCGGGATCTCACCCTTTTCGTTTTCCATCATGATGATGTTCTTGATCTGGTCGGTTGAGCGCTCCTTCTTCTGCCGGCACAGGTATCTGATGGCATACAGGAAGAAGATCGGCCTGTCACCGTCCAGATAGGGGTATTCCTTGCGCAGGTCATTGAGGGTCTTGACGATGACCAGGGCGTTGGGATCGCCGAAGCCGATGTCTTCAACGGAAATGACCAGCAGTCTGGTCCACAGCTTTTCCTCATGGAACTGGGAAGTGATGTAGAGCTCGTAGGCAAAGCGCATGGCCAGATCTTCCTGACCTCTTCTGATGCATTTCTGCACGGCTGAGATCAGCAGGTCGGCGCTGATGCCGTGCTTGGAGGTCGTATAGGCCCAGGGATCGTAGTATTCTGCCATTATGTTAAATTCTCCTTTTCAACAAATTCATTCTACATCATTATTTATGGCCATAAAAGTCAAAAGCGCATTGAAAAGGACCGGGGTCAATGATAGAATTATTTCATTAAAGACATCCTTTTCGTTTTGGCTGATCAGCTTATTGCCAGTAAACAGGATTAAAGATGCCGAAGGGCACTTTAAGATAAAAAAGAGGAGGAAAACATGAAGAAATTATTCGCAGTCTTACTTGCTGTACTGATGATCGTATCATTAGCCGGCTGTAACAAGACCCCGACTCCGAGCGGCAACGATGACGATGGCGTCACCAAGATTGTCGTTCTGTTACCGTTCACCGGTGACCAGTCCTACTTCGACACTCTGGCCAACGCTGCCAAGGAAGTAAACGCTGCTGACAACAAGATCAGCGTCGAAGTTCTCGAATGCGACCCCAACGGTGCTGCTGACGAGTCCAACTGGATGAACTGGTATGACAACGTCTGTGAAGACGGCAAGTATGACCTGGTTGTATCCGGCAACGGAACTTACGAAGGCTTCCTGTACAAGGCCGCCGAAAAGTATCCTGATCAGCTGTTCTACAACTTCGACCGTTCCTGGATCCCCGAGGGCGGCATTCCGAAGAACGTCTACGCTGTTGACTGGGCTCTTGATGACTTAGGTTATGTTGTCGGTGCCTTATCAGCCGCTGTTACCAAGACCGGTACTGTCGGCGTTGTCGTCGGCATGGAATCTCAGGACATGAACCAGTTCATCGGCGGTTACTGCCAGGTACTGGCTGATGCCGGTGTCAAGTATGTCATCTCCTATCCGGGTTCATTCTCCGATACTGCCAAGGGCAAGGAAGTCACTGAAGACATGATCAGCAAGGGCGCTGACGTCATCTGGCAGGTTGCCGGCGGCTTAGGCAACGGTGTCATCGATGCCTGCTCAGCTCATGATGATGTCTGGTGCATCGGCGTTGACCAGGACCAGTATCTCCAGTTCAAGGATTCCAATCCTGCCTGGGCCAACACGATCCTGACCTCTGCCTTAAAGAACACCAACGTCGCCTTCAAGGCTGTCTGTGAAATGGTTGCCAACGGCACCTATAAGGAAAAGCTCGGCAAGGCTGAGACCTGGGGCATCGCCCTCAACGGTGTCGGTCTGGCAGAAAACGATTTCTATCTGGCTCATGCCAGCGAAGAAGTCAGAGCCAAGGTTGCTGAGACCTTAGCCAATGTTGCCAAGGGTGAAGTTGAAGTCGTCGATACCAAGGCCTGGGACGAAGCTACCTACGAAGTCGAGTGGCCGAAGGTCAGAGACGCCAACCGTCTGAACTAATTATCGTAAATATTTGTTTTATCAGGTCATGCGCTGTTTTTACAGCGCATGACTTTTAAGAATCACAGGGGGTTCTTATGAAAGATATCATTCTGAAACTGGATAATGTCACCAAGGTCTACCCCAACGGTACGGTAGCCAACCGTGACATTAACATGGAATTTGAAAAGGGAGAAATACACTCCGTCGTAGGTGAGAACGGGGCCGGCAAGTCAACGCTGATGAAGATGATCTTCGGCATTGAGAAACCATCCAGCGGCACGATCACCTACAAAGGTGAAGAAGTTCATTTTAACAGTTCGATGGACGCAATACATGCGGGCATCGGCATGGTGCACCAGCACTTCATGCTGATTCCCTCATACAGTATTGTTGATAATATCATATTGGGAGATGAGCCGACCAAGAGCGTCTTCATTGATTTCCGGGAAGCCGCCAGAAGATGCCAGCAGCTGAGCGACAAGTACAACTTTGAACTTGACGTCACGGCCAAGGTATCCACGCTTTCCGTAGCCAAGCGTCAGAAGGTTGAGATCCTCAAGACGCTTTACCGCGATGCCGAACTCATCATCCTGGACGAGCCGACTTCCGTTCTGACTCCGCAGGAAACGGAGAAACTGTTTGACCAGCTGCGTTTCTTCAAGCAGCAGGGCCACACGATCATCTTCATTTCCCACAAGCTGGAGGAAGTCAAGAAGATCTCCGACAAGATCTCCGTCATCCGCAACGGCGTCTCCAAGGGCACCTATCTCAACAGCGAACTGTCCATGGAACAGCTGACCAACCTGATCATCGGCCGTGACCTGGACAATGACATGGATGAGTACAAGACCCATGAGGACTTCCATGGCGAACGGGCTCTGGAAGTACGCGGACTGCACATGGAACGCAACGGCAAGCCGGTTCTCAATAACGTATCATTCTCTGTCAAGTGCGGCGAGATCCTGGGCGTAGCCGGCGTTGAAGGCAACGGCCAGCAGGAACTGGTCAAGTGCATCACCGGTCTGGAAGAGACCAAGTACACCGGTGAGATCAAGATCTGCGGAAAGGAAGTCAACCACCTCAACATCAGAGGCCGGCGCGACATCGGCATGGCCTACATTCCCGAAGACCGCATGGTTGACGGCGTGGCCGGCCAGCTGCCGATCAGCGACAACCTGATTTCCACTTATTACGCCAGAAAGGACATCAACGGCAAGCTGTTCATGGATTCCAAGGCCATCGCCAGGGTTTCCGACGATCTGATCAAGACCTTCGCGGTCAAGACCAAGAACGCTGACGCTGCCGTTAACAGCCTGTCCGGAGGCAACGTCCAGAAGGTCGTCGTCGCCCGTGAATACAATACCAATTCCAAGTTCATGATCGCCGAGCAGCCGACCCACGGCATCGACATCGGCTCAGCGGAATTCGTTCACCACAAGCTGATCGAAATGCGCAACAGCGGTGCCGGCATCCTGCTGGTCTCCGCTGACCTCAATGAGGTCATGGACCTGTCTGACCGCATCATCGTCATGTTCAACGGCAAGATCGCCGGATATTTCCCCGATGCCAATGACGTCAACGAGTCAGACCTCGGCATGTACATGCTCGGTGCCAAGCACCAGAGCGAAGAGGAGATCGGAGGTGTCTTAAATGACTGAAAATAAGTCCAGTAAGTATTCCAAGAACTACAAGCTTTCGATTTCCAATCCCAAGTTCTATGATGCCGTCAAGATGCTGATCTCGATCCTGATCGCCCTGGCCATCACCTTCGTGATCCTGTGTCTGGTATCATCTGACCCGGTCAATGCCCTGGTCACCATTCTGACCGGACCGCTGACCAAGACCAGATACATCGGCTCCGTCATCGAGAGCTTCATCCCCTATGCCTTTGCCGGCCTGGCCGCCGGCGTCCTGTTCAAGGCCGGCGCCTTCAACCTGGGCGCTGAAGGCATCTACATCCTGTCCGGAGCCGTGGTAACGGCCGTTGCCATCAGCCCGGTAACCACCAGTCCGATACTGCACCCGATCCTGTGCTATCTGGCCGCCATGGCCTTCGGCGGACTGCTGATGATCCTGCCGTCCTTCCTGAAAGCCAAGTTTGGTACCAACGAGATGGTCGTTTCGCTGATGCTTAATTCCATCTACGCCGGCATTGCCGCCTATGTGGTCAGAACCTTCTTAGGCACACTGAAGAGAGGCGGAAACAGCTCCAAGGACTACCTGGCCACCGCGAGGATCGGCTATCTGTATGAGCCGTTGAGGATCTCGGCCTGCTTCATCCTGCTGATTGTGGTGACCATCATACTCTATCTGGTGATGAAGAAAAGCAAGCTGGGCTACCAGATCCGGCTGGCCGGCACCAACCCGCGCTTTGCCGAATACTCCGGCGTCAGCGCCTTCAGGCTGGCCATTTCCACCGCCGCCATCGCCGGCATCCTGTCCGGCATGGGAGCCACTTCCGCCCTGCTGACGCAGACGGCGTTCTACACCCCGTCCCAATCGCTGGTGGGAATCGGCTTTTCGGGCATGCTGCTGTCGATGCTGGGACGCAACAATCCCATCGGCATCGTCATCGCCTCATTCATGATCAAGTATCTGGAACAGGGTACCAAGATCCTGTACTTCGTCGACAAGTCGGTGCCGTCGGAGATCGTTGCCATCGTTGAAGGCATCATCATCATGCTGATCTCATCCCAGTACTTCTTAAGAAGATTCCGGGAAAGACAGCTGTTAAAGGAGGGCTTAGAGGAACATGTGGAGTAGTTTGATTTCAACCCTGTTTACCATGAGATTTCTGCTGACCATCATCCGCATGGCCACTCCGATCCTGTTTGCGGCTCTGGGCGCCTTCACGGCGGCCTCCACGGGCATCGGCAACATCGCGATCGAATCGATCATGACCTTCTCGGCTCTGGCCGGCGTACTGGGCAGCTACCTGTTCAACAATGCCTGGCTGGGCGTGCTGATCGGCCTGCTGATCGGCATCCTGACCGCCTTATTGATCACCTTCTTCTCAATGAAGCTGGGTGCCGACGCCTTTCTGATCATGATCGCGCTGAATACCTTCGCGGATTCGGTCGCCATCTTCCTGCTTTATCAGATCACCGGCGACAAGGGAACGACCGCTTCCCTGCCGACCCCGATCCTGTATACCTGGGACATACCGGTCATCAAGGACATTCCGATACTGGGAGAGATCCTGTCCGGCCATTACATCCTGACCTACATCTGCTGGCTGCTGATCATCCTGATGTTCATCATCATCTACAAGACTCCGTTAGGCATGCGGATGCGCGCCTGCGGTCTGAACCCTGACGCGGCCCGGACCGCCGGCATCAACGTCGAGAGACTTCAGATACTTTCCCTGGTTCTCTCCGGCGTCTTCGCTGCCCTGGGCGGTGTCTACCTGTCGCTGAACTACCTGAAGATCTTCTCCAAGGGAATGGTCTCCGGACAGGGCTGGATGGGCGTCGCCGCCAACGGCATCGCCAACGGCAACTACTGGAGCCTGGTCCTCTCGGCGGTCATCTTCGCCGTCTTCCGGGCCGTCTCCATCATCGTCTCCAGCAGCTCGGAATTCCCGACGGTCCTGGTAAGCGCCATCCCGTACTTCTCGGTATTCGTCATTCTTACCGCTGTCTCCATCATCAACTACTACCGCATCAAGCGCGGCAAGGTTGAGGAGCATTAATGGTTAAGCGCAAGATCATAATCGACTGTGACCCTGGCCATGATGACATCATGGCCATTCTCACGGCTCTGGCGCACAGTCAGGAACTTGAGATCCTGGGCTTCTGCACGGTTGCCGGCAACCAGACCCTGGACAAGGTGACGGCCAACCTGCTCAAGGTCGAGGATTACCTGGGACTGGATATTCCCGTTTACCGGGGCGCTGAGATGCCCCTGGAAAGGCCGGGGGTTCCCCAGCCGGCCGCTCATGGCGAAAGCGGCATGGACGGTCCCGTGCTGCCTGATCCTGTTCGCAGTCCCCAACCGCTGTCCGCTCTGGAGTTCTATCATCAGACCCTGCAGCGGCATGGTGAGGTCACCATCGTCGCCCTGGCTCCGCTGACCAATCTGGGCCAGCTGCTGCTGCGTTACCCCGAAGACGGAAACAGGATAGAGCAGATCGCGCTGATGGGCGGCGCCCTCAACGGCGGCAACATCAACAGATATGCCGAATTCAACATCTGGCATGATCCCGAAGCGGCTAAAATCGTCTTTGACTCCGGCATCCCGGTCATCATGGCTCCTCTGGAAGTCTGTTACGCCGGCGGGATCATGCTGTCGGAAGTCAGCCGGTTTGCCAATGAGCGCCGGGTTTCCCGGCTGGTATATGACCTGCTGGATTTCTACTGCGGCTACGCCCGTAAGAGAAACTGGGACTCGACGGCCATATTCGACCTGATCCCGGTCATCTGGCTGCTGAAGCCCCAGCTGTTTGTCGCTCAGCCAGGACGCGTAAAGATCGTCCTGGACGGCCAGGATACCCAGGGACAGACCCTGTTTACCCCGGGTGAGGGAAATCATCTGGTGCTGACTGATACCGTCAGAGAAGAGTGCATCGCCGTCTTCTTCGACGCTGTTGACCGACTGGACAGTCAGTATAATTGAAAGCATTCATGAAGCCCGCTGCTGAGCCGGAAAAGCTGACGGCAGCGGGCTTTTATGATGCGGCGGTCGGGGGCCTGTCGTTTTTAGCCGTCCTAACGTTTCCGAAAGGATAAGGAAGGCCCAAAATGGCTGAAAAATGATATAAGCGCTTACAGTTTGACTTGTAAGCCGGCGGAACAGATAGTAAAATATCTGTAGGAAGTTTTTTACAAGACGGAGGAAAAATATGAAAAAACTTTTAATCGCATTATTAGCTTTGCTCTTAGTCTTCACGGCTACCGCATGTAAGGAAAAGAGCCCGAGAGAAAAGGCTAAGGAAGCTGGAAAGATCACTGTTGCCTATGTTGTCAACGGCACCTTAGGTGACAAGTCCTTCTTCGATTCAGGCAACGAAGGTATCCAGTGGATCAACAGAGACTTCGGCGACAAGGTTTACGGCGAAGTCATCGAGCTGACCTACGAAACCTCAACCTGGAAGACCGGTCTGGAAGAAGTCTTCAAGGAAGGCTGGGATATCATCATTACCGGTACTTACGACATGAAGGAATACATCATTCCTCTGATCGGCGAATATCCTGATCAGAAGATCTGGTTCTACGACGAAGAGTGGAACTATGATGATGCTAATGGCTGGCAGTACTGCCCGGCACCGAATCTGTATGCCATGCTGTTCGCCCAGAACGAAGGTTCATTCGTTGTTGGTGCTATGGCTGCCATGCTGAGCCAGGCCAAGAAGGTCGCCTTCATGGGCGGCATGGACAACACTGTCCTGGATGACTTCTTTGTCGGTTTCGCCAACGGCGCCAAGTACATCGATCCGGAAGTCAAGGTCAACCTGTCATGGATGAACTCCTTCAACGATGCTTCTGCAGGTAAGGACGTCTCCACCGGCTTATATGCTGATGGTTTCGACGTAGTCTTCGCTTGCGGCGGTCAGGCTGGCTTAGGCGGCTTCGATTCCGTCATTACCCAGGCTGAAGGCAACTGGATCATCGGCGTTGATGGTGACCAGGGTGCTTACTTCGCTTCATTAGGTTCTGATGAGGGCAACAAGAAGGCTGCCAGAACCATCACTTCCATGAAGAAGAACGTTAACCAGGGATTCTATGATGCCATGAAGCAGCATCTGGCTGGCACTCTGCCGTATGGCAAGAACGTCAAGCTCGGCTTAAACGGCGGCTACGTTTCCTACGCTATCACTGACACCACCAAGAAGGTCTTCTCTGCTGAGCAGCTCGCCCAGATCGACAAGATCGTCGCCGACATCATTTCCGGCGCCATCGATCCTGGCACAGCTTTCGGTAAGGATGCTGATTGGTTCCCGGCTTTCGCTGAGGAAGTTGCTAAGTAATCTAACTTATCAATAGTCAGAAAGCCTCTGATACAGAGCTATCAGAGGCTTAATTTTTATTAAATAGAAGGGATTAATATGGATAACTATCTTGTCATGAAAGACATCACCAGGGTCTATGACAACGGTATCATCGCCAACGATAAGGTCAACTTCTCCGCCCAGAAGGGCGAGATCCATGCCATCTGCGGTGAAAACGGAGCCGGCAAGACGACTCTGATGAAGATGTTATTTGGTATTGAACAACCTGACGGCGGTCAGATCATCATCAAGGGCCAGGAGGTCCATCTGACTTCGCCTACCAAGGCCATTGAAGCCGGCATCGGCATGGTGCACCAGCACTTCATGCAGGTACCCTCGCTTACGGTTGCCGAAAACGTCGTTCTGGGCATTGAACCGACCAAGGGTCTCACCTTTGACATGGACAAGGCCGTTGAACTGACACAGGAAGTCTGCAAGAAGTACGGCTTTGACATCGATCCCCGGGCCCGCATCATGGACCTGACCGTCGGCGTCAAGCAGAAAGTGGAAATTGTCAAGGCTCTGGTCAAGGGTTGCGAGATCCTCATTCTGGACGAACCGACCGCTGTTCTGACTCCTCAGGAGACGGCGGAACTGTTCGTTCAGCTCAAGAAGCTGAAGGAAAGCGGATGCACGATCATCTTCATTTCCCACAAGCTCAACGAAGTCAAACAGCTGTGCGACCGGGTAACCGTCATCAGAAAGGGCAAGACCATTGCCTCCTTCAACATCGCTGACGTTACCGAGGCTGACATCTCCCGGACGATGGTCGGCGTTGACGTCGATCTGGTCGTACCGAAGGATCCGGCCAAGCCGCAGGAGAACATTCTGGTGGTCAAGGATCTGGGCATCTACAACGAGATCGGCAAGAAGGTCGTCAAGAACATTTCCTTCTCCGTCCGCAAGGGCGAAATCGTCGGCATTGCCGGCGTTGAAGGAAACGGCCAGCGGGAACTGATCGATGCCATCACCGGACTGCATGTCTACTCCGAAGGCTCCATCAGGCTCGACGGCAAGGAAGTCAGCGACCTGACCATCAACAAGCTGCGCAAGGAAGGCCTGGTTCATGTTCCGGAAGACCGGATGACGCTGGGCTGCGCTGCTGACATGACCATCAAGGAAAACATCGTTGCCGATAAGATGGACCTGCCGCAGTTTGCCGGAAAGGCCTTCATCAAGCCCAGCAACATCAAGAAGGATACCGATACCTGGATCGAGGAATACAAGATCCTGTGCAAGAACGGCGAACAGGCGGTTTCCGCCCTCTCCGGCGGCAACATCCAGAAGGTCGTCGTTGCCCGTGAGTTTACCAGCTTCAACAAGCTTCTGGTCCTCGACCAGCCAACCCGCGGCATTGACGTCGGCGCTGCCGAATTCATCCGCCGCCGGGCCATTGAAATGAGAGACCAGGGAAGAGCCGTACTGGTTACTTCCGCTGACCTGGGCGAACTGCTCAACCTCTCCGACAGCCTGTTAGTAATGTACGGCGGCGAGATCACCGCCTACTTCCCGGATGTCAGCACTCTGGGAGAGGAAGAACTCGGCTTCTACATGCTGGGTGTCAGAAAGATGAGCGCTGAAGAGATCGGAGGTGCCTTACATGCGTAACCACAGAACCAGAATGGTCACTCTGGCCAACCTTTCCGTTCAGAGCCGTCACCAGGTGCTGCGCATGGCGCTGTCCATTGCCATCGGCCTGATCCTGGCAACCATCCTGATCGTTTCGACCAGTGAAAGACCTTTTACTTCATTGAATTACTTCTTCTTTGCTCCGATTCAGAAGGTCTCCTACCTGAACTTCTGGATCCAGAAGGCCGTACCGCTGATGTTTACCGGCGTTGCCGTCTGCATCATGTTCTCGGCCAACCAGTTCAACCTGGCCATGGAGGGCTCCTTCTTAATGGGCGGCTTCATCGGCGGCGCATTGACGAACATCTACATCTTCCCTAATAACCACCTGTTAGGCATCATCTTCGGATGCATCATCGGCGGTCTGGTCGGCTCGGTAGTTACCGCCATCCCGGCCATCCTGCAGAAGCTGTTCAACGCTTCCGTCATGGTCACCTCGCTGATGATGAACTACATCTGCCTGTGGTATTCATGTTTCCTGCTGTTCTCGGTCTTCAAGGACCCGAAGACTTCCAAGGGAACGTATTCCTGGACGGAAAGCGGCGAAGAGATAATGGTAGCCCGGCTGAAAGTCGGCAACGACAAGCTGCTGATCTTCTATTCGCTCTTCGTAGCCCTGCTCATCGTTCTGTTTGCCTGGTTCCTGCTGTACCGCACCAAGTTCGGCTTCAAGCTGCGCACGGTCGGTCAGAACGGACACTTCGCCAAGTACGTCGGCATTTCCGTTTCCGGAATCGCCATCCTGTCGCAGATCATCGGCGGCTTCATCGGCGGTGTCGGCGGAGCCTGCGAGATCATGAGCCTTTACACCAACTATCGATGGGTTGAGCTTACCGGCTACGGCTGGGACGGCGTTACCATGGCCGTCTTTGCCAAGAACAATCCCCGGAACGTTCCCATCGCAGCGCTGTTCATCTCCTACCTGAGAGCCGGCGCCTACGTAATGTCCATCAAGACCGGCATTCAGGTCGACATGACCAATGTCGTTGAAGGTGTCATCATTCTGTTCTTACTGGCAGAGAAATTCCTGTCAGGAACTTATCGTAAGATGATCATCAAAGAGGCCGAAAGAGAAAAGGCCCTTCAGATGGCTCAGCAGGGAGGTGAGCAGTAATGGATCGAATCTTATCAACGTTCGCAAGAGTTCTTTCCAATCCCAGTTTCTATGCCAATGTAATCGCTGTTACTCCGCCGCTGTTACTGGCTGCCCTGGGCTGCTCCGTAGCTCAGAAAGCGGATGAGACGCAGATGGGCATGGAAGGCATCATGCTGCTGTCATCTTTCGTCGGCACATTGGTTGCTGCCTATGTAGGCGGGCCGAACCCCTGGCTGGGCTTGGCTGCCGGTATCGTCGTAGGCGGTTTCCTGGGTTACCTGGTTGCCGTCTTCAACCTGAAGCTTAAGGTCAACATCGTTCTGGTCGGCATTGCCATGAACCTGATGGGAAGCGGCATCACTGCCTTCTTCCTGCCGATCGTGACACCCAACCACGACAGAAGCTCGACCAACTCGCTGCAGTCCGGCATTCTTCCCAACGTGAAGATCCCGTACCTCAGTGACATTCCGGTCATCGGTGAGATCCTGTTCAACCAGAACGTCCTTACCTACATTTCCTACATCCTGATTGCGGTCATGGCCTTCATGCTGTTCAAGACCAAGCTCGGCTTAAGAATCAGGGCCGTCGGTGAGAACTCCAATGCGGCTGAGTCCGTCGGTATCTCTTCCGACCGCATCAAGACCATCGCTCTGGTCATTTCCGGATGCCTGGGCGGCATGGGCGGCATCTTCATGAGCGCTGTCTATCTGTCATACTTCTCCAACGGCATCGTTGCCGGCCGCGGATTCATCGGCCTGGCTGCCTGCTCGATGGGTGAGGCTAACCCGATACCCACGGCTCTGACTTCATTGCTGTTCGGTTTCTTCTATGCTCTGAGCAACTTCGCCAGAACCACCGGCATCTCTGACAACATCCTTAAGATGTGGCCTTATGTTGCGACCCTGGTCGGCGTCGTCATCTACTCGATCAACAAGACCAGAAAAGAGAAGAAGCGTCTCGAAGGTCTGGCCAAGGCCGAAGAATAGGATGGCCTTAAATGAGTGAATTAGACGAAAACAGGAGCAAGGTCGAACCGGAAGAGATCGTCACGGAAGTAATAGCTGACATTGACTTCCGCAAACCTGAGGCCCTCAATGCGGTCAGGGATGAAAAGGAAAAGGCGAAAGCCGCTGAAGCGGCCCAGCCGGAAAGCATTGACCTGATCCAGGCGGCTGAAGAGGCTGAGAAGGAAAAGCCGGCTCTGAGCAAGGACGAGAAGAAGCTGGCGAAAGAGCAGAAGGAGATCTCCGTTCTGGAGAGGGCGCTGGAATTTGCCAGGCACCCGAAATACTTCCTGCTGCTGGTCGTCATTCTTACCATCGTCTACATTGCCGATGAGCTCACCAGCAACATCAAGGGCTATACCCAGAGTTTCGTGATCTACGATCTCTTCAAGACAACCATCAACACCCCGGAGTTTGACGCGGCCAGTTCGCAGCTGCAGCTGATCTCAACTGCCTGCTACCTGATCCTGATCATCGCTCCGTTCTACAAGTCCCTGGCTGACCGGCTGGGAAGAAGACTCTTTCTGATCATCAACACCATCGGCATGGGCATCGGCATGCTGGTCTGCGCCCTTTCCACCAACTTCATCATGTTCATCGTCGGCACGGTCATCATGACCTTCTTCACGCCCAACGATGTTCAGGTGATGTACATCATGGAATGCGCTCCGGCCAAGCACCGCGCCAAGATCGCCTCGCTGACCAAGGGCATTGCGACCATGTCGGTATCCCTGATCGGCTTATTGATCAAGATCTTCTACAACCGTGCTGATGTCGCCAGCTGGAGACTCATCTACATCGTTCCGATCGCCATTACCCTGGTGGTGGGAATCGCCTCAATATTCATTGTCAAGGAGACCCCGGTCTACGCGGAAAAGCGCCTGGAATATCTCAGGTCCTCCAAGGAGGAGAGAGTGACCAGAGCCAGAGAAGCGAAAGAGGCTGCCAAAGAGGAAAAGAAGAACAAGGTATCCGTTTTCTCCGCCTTCAAATACATCTTCACCCATGAGCAGACTCTGGCCATCGCCATCGTCGGCGTGATCTTCTCCCTGTCCACCGGCTTTACCAACGTTTACGGTACGGTCGTCGAAGCGGGTCTGGGCACCAAGGCACTGAGCGTTGAGGACACCAATGTCATCTACGCCTTCTGGCCGATCATCAACGGCATCTTTACCTTCTTAGGCGGCATCATCTCCGATGTCATGGGAAGAAAGAAGTCGTCGCTGATCCTGGGCGTCTGGGCGCTGATCGGACTGGTAATGTTTGTGACCGGCTGTGCCTACGGCGGTTCAGCTTACCTGATCGGCTTCGGTTACGGTTTCTACTGTGCCGGCTTATGGTCGATCAGCGACCTGCTGTACATCATCATTACTGCTGAAAGCGTGCCTACCGGCATCCGGGCCTCGGTCATGGGCTGCATGTCCCTGATCGGCATGTTCGGAACCGGCATCTCCTGGATCATCAATGCCCTGGTCATTAACTGGGTCGGCTCAGCCAGACTCGGCGTTACCCTGATGACGGCATATCTGCCGGTCATGGGAATCGCCCTGGCCCTGCTGATGCTGAGAGTCAGGGAGACCAAAGGCGTCGATCTGAGCGAGATCGCTTAGCGTCAGTTGTCAGACAGCAAATCAAGCAGAAGTCCTTCATGTCACCTGTTGGCATGGGGGACTTTTTCGCTGTAGCAGATACCGTGAGGCGGTCATGACAGAACAGACGCATGAGTATGTTGAATACGGAAGAGTTTGGGCCTAAAATATGAGTAACAATCAATTGGAGGTAATAATATGTACTGTGCAAAATGCGGCCGCTATCTGGAAGATAATCTGAACTTCTGCCCGTATTGCGGTCAGAGAGTCTCTTCTGTCTACACCACTTCAATGTCACTTCTGGACAAGTCGGTCTCTACGGCAAATGATGAAGATATCTACAACCTGGTGCTGGTTGACTGCGGATCCTGCAGCAAGAGCGATACCAACGACCTGCTGGAAGACATCTTCGGCTATTCCGACTCCGAAGCCACCCAGCTGATCAAGATGGCTCCGGTCGTCGTCGGCGAGAATCTCACCGCTGTCGAAGCAGCCACCGTAGCCCAGGTGTTTACCGAATACGGCGTTGAGGTCTCCGTTACCAATCAGGATGACCAGTATATCGACCTGTCCGACAATGCCGTCGAATCCATCTTCGACAGCAAGGGCAATCTTTTGACCAGCATCATCTCCGTCATCGGCGCCCTGACAGTGGCCAACCGCATCAAGAGATACCGCCGCTATAAGAAACCGTCACTGCTGGAAAGACTCTTCAGGATCAAATACCGGCCCAATCCGCCGAAATACACCAGGTTCTTCCGTCCGAAGTTCAATTTCTTTGAACAGCAGCCCCGCAAGACGGTCAAGAAACCGCCGGTCAATTTCAACCCCTTCGGCTTCGGCCAGCCGTACAACAATTACAAGCCGGCCAACAACAAGCCGGCCTACAACCAGAAGCCGCAGCAGAATAACAAGCCGTCAAACAACAAGCCGGCTTACAACCAGAAGCCCCAGCAGAATAACAAGCCGGCAGCCAACAAGCCTTCCGGCTCGCATTCCGGCTCCCTGAAGGACGCCGGGAAGAAAACGCTGTCCGGAAACAAGGGCAGGAAATAAACGGCTGCTATTGAAGACTCTCCCTTCGGAGAGTCTTTTTCATGCCGGTGGGGCAACTTGACAAGCGAGCCGGGGAAAGAATAATATATTATATGTTTATGTAAGGAGCTGATTGGTTTTCATATGGACCCTCATTTGTGCAATCTCTTTGGTTTAATTACTGCTGAGGCTGCGGAAGCAGCCGGAGAAAAGGATGTATTCGGATATGTCCTGCTGTTGATCGTATTAATTGGAATAAACGCTTTTTTTGCCAGCAGCGAACTCGCTGTCGTTTCCCTCAATGATGCCAAGCTGGAAAAGATGGCCAATGAAGGAAACCGCAAGGCAAAGTTGATATATAAGTTAGTTCAGAAGCCCACGGCTTTTCTTTCGACCATTCAGATCGGCGTGACCCTGGCCGGTTTCCTTTCCAGTGCCGTGGCCGCCGACACCTTTGCCGACTATGTCGTCAGGCTGTTTGAAAAGACCAGCCTTCCGGCTGATGCCGTCAGGATGGTTTCGATCTTCGTGATCACCCTGCTGCTGTCGTTCATTACGCTGGTATTCGGCGAGCTGCTTCCCAAGCGGGCCGCCATGACCAATCCGGAGAAGGTAGCCTTTGCCGAAGCCGGACTGCTGGATCTCTGTTACAAGGTCTTCCGGCCTCTGGTCCTGCTGGTCTCCTGGACGGTCAATGCCCTGGCCAAGCTGTTCGGCATCAGGGAACATGACGGCGACTCCGAATCCGCCGAGGAAGAGATCAGGATCATGGTCGACGCCGGCAACGAGAAGGGCTTCATTGAAAACGAAGAAAAGGACATGATCAACAATGTCTTTGAGTTCAACGACCGCACGGTCGGCGAGATCATGACGCACCGTACCGACATGACTTCCCTGGAGATCAATCAGACCCTTGAAGAAGTTCAGGCCGCTTTCAACTCCACCGGTTACTCCCGGATCCCGGTCTATGACGGCGACATCGACTCCATTGAGGGCATTCTCTATGTCAAGGATGTCTTCAAGTACATGACCGATGAGAATCACGGCGAATTCCACATCGCCGATCACATCCGCGAACCGCTGTTTGTCTATGAGAACATGAAGTGCGATGACCTGATGACTACCTTCCAGAAGGAAAAGGTCCAGGTTGCCATCGTACTGGACGAATACGGCGGAACCTACGGCATCGTCTCCATGGAAGACCTGCTGGAGTCCATCGTCGGCAACATTCAGGACGAATTCGACAACGAGGAACAGGAGATCCAGCAGATCTCCGATGATCACTACATCGTTGACGCTGCCGCCCTGATCGACGATCTCAGCAAGCTGATCAAGATCGAACTCGATGATTCGCAGAACGATACCGTCGGCGGTCTGGTCATGGATGCCCTCGGCTACGTTCCCGATGAAGATGAAAGACCGTCAGTGACGATCAAGAACGTGACCTTCAGGATCCTGTCCATGGATGATCAGTCCATTGACAAGATCGACGTCACGGTCAAGAGGGAGCCGGACAGTGAAAACTGATTTCCGCATGAAGGCTTCCGTACAGGAAGTGTACGGAACGCTGCTTGACTCCGTCATCGCCGAAGCCAGAATGTACGCCGGCAAGCAGATCAGCGAAAAGGATCTGGCTTCCGGATACAAGTATCACCGCAAGGTAAGAAAGAGCGGCAGGGAACAGGATGTCGTCGTTCACATCCGCAAGCCGGTTGAAAACCGCAACATCCACATCATGAGCGCTTATCCGCAGGAAAGCTTTGAAATGGATTACCTGCTGGAAAAGAT
This sequence comes from Erysipelotrichaceae bacterium, assembly GCA_017612595.1. Classification (GTDB taxonomy): domain Bacteria; phylum Bacillota_I; class Bacilli_A; order Erysipelotrichales; family Erysipelotrichaceae; genus UBA1783. Next base: position 16,133 of record JAGAFL010000139.1, read on the forward strand.
CGATGATACCCATACCATGATCCACTATGAACAGACCGGTTCCCGCGAAAAGGACAGAAAGGCAGGCCTGCTGTTCAGATGGGGAATGAAGAGAAGATTCAAGCAGCTGGAAACGTACATCAGAAGATCACGCAAGAGCTGGTAAATGAAAATGCCCGTCAGTCGACGGGCATTTGTTTTGTCATATAGATGACTACTTAATGGTTACGATGACGATCTCGGGATCGCAGAAGAGCCGGTGAGCGGTCTTGCTCATGCCCAGCCCGGTAGAGTAGTACAGCTTGTCCGCGCCGTGGTAGCCCAGACGGTAGCGGCCGGAGAAGGGCCAGTTGAGCTGCCGGCTGTGGCTGTTGCCGCACAGGATCAGATCAGCATCCGTCAGCTGACTCCGTAAGTCCAGAGAGTGAATGACGGCGATCAGCAGGGAATCCGCGGGCAGGGCGCTGTCCACCTGGCGGTTGTAGCTGTAGCCGCAGATGCTGAAGCTGCGGCTGGAGGTCAGATGGATCCTGACGCTGTCCTCAATGATCTCAAAGCCGGCGTCGGAAAGGATCTTGTTGGTGATGTTGCGCCGGCCTTCGCTGATCAGATCGTAGTCACCGAAGATCGCAAACTTGCCCTGCGGAGACCGCAGGCTGCGGAAGAAACCGGTCAGCAGGGTGATGTCATCGCCTTCCGGGGTGTAGTCTTCATCAAACAGATCGCCGCCGAAGACGATCAGGTCGTAATCCAGCGTTTCAACGGTTCCGGCGATCTTCTTCAGATTGGCTTCATCCGTATAGGTTCCGTATTCCAGATCAGTCATATAGAGGATCCGGAAGCCCTCGCCTCTAGTCTGGGCGTCGCTGACCGTCAGATAGCTGACCTTATAGTCATAAGGCGCCAGAAAAGTCGCGTCGTAGTAAGTGAACATGACGGCGGCCAGAAGCAGGACAATGACGGCCAGTACGGCGATCAGCGTTTTCTTGTTCATAGAATCATTTTAACATAGTTTGCCGGCTTTCAGGAAAGCCCGGTGCAGACTGCTTATAATCAGGGAGTCAATGATGATATAATAGGCATGTAATGAAAGCGTGAGGATAAAGCTATGAGCGAAACCAAGAAGTATCAGCAGGAAATCGAAGAGATCATGAACGACCGGTCACTGACTTACTGGCAGAGGACGGATGCCCTGGCCAAGTATGCCGAAAACATCCTGGACTACCCGCAGGGTACCCCGGAACAGTTCTACATCCTTGAGGAAAGCCGGGAGATCTCCGATCTCCATGAGGGACACGGACCGAAGTGCCCGCGCTACATCCTGCCGGACTATAAGAAATTTCTGAAGGAAGGCTCGCAGTTTCTGCGCCTTGACCCTCCCGTTAATCTTCTGGAAGCGGTCAGCGCTCTGCTTATCTTCTATCATAATGCCCATTCCATCGACCGTTTTCCGGTCTTCCTGGGCCGCTTTGACGATCTTCTGGAAGAATACGTACTGAAGGAAGACCGTAAGAAGGCCAAAGAGATCCTCAAGTGGTTTCTGATCAGCATCGACAGGACGATGTCCGACAGCTTCGTTCAGGCCAATCTGGGTCCGGAGGAGACCGTTACCGGAAACATCATTCTCGAACTGCTCCCCGAGCTGCAGAACATCACGCCCAACGTCTCCCTGCGCTATGATCCCGAGGTGACTCCGGATGAGTTCGCCAAGAAAGCGCTGGACAGCGCCCTGAAGTGCGCCAATCCGGCCTTTGCCCTGGACAGCTTCTACAAGGAAAGAGTCGGAGAGGACTACGGCATCGCTTCCTGCTACAACGGACTGCTGATCGGCGGCGGCGCCTTTACGCTGACCAGACTGAGACTGGGAACCATTTCCGAGCACTGCAAAGATTCCGCGGACTTCTTCGAATACCGGCTGCCCTTATGCATTGACACGCAGCTGAAGTTCATGGATGCCAAGATCAGAAACGTCGTGGAGAACCGCGCCTTCTTTGATTCCGACTGGATGGTCAGGGAAGGATTCGTCCACAAGGACCGCTTTGTCGGCCTGTTCGGACTGGTAGGTCTCTGCGAATGCGTCAATAACCTGATGAAAAAGGACGGAAAGGAAGGCCGCATGGGCCACGATAAGGAAGCCGACCAGCTGGGCGTCCGGATCCTTGAGACGATCGAAAAGGCGGTAAACGAGCACTACTGCCCGTATTCATACAAACATCATTTCGTCATGCACTCCCAGGTGGGCGCCGATGACGATGAAGGCAACTCCGCCGGTACCAGGATCGCCTACGGCGATGAACCGGAGCTCTATGAGCATCTGAAGAACTGCGGCCTCTACCATCACTTCTTCCCCTCCGGCGTCGGCGACATCTTCCCGTTTGACGAGACAGCCTTCCGCAATCTTGATGCCCTGCTGGACATCTTCAAGGGCGGCTTCAAGGTCGGCGTCAAGTACATGTCCACCTATCTGGGATCCGGCGATCTGATCAGGGTAACCGGCTATCTGATGAAGAAGTCGGAAGTTGAGAAGCTGAAGAAGGGCGAAGCGGTCGCCAATGATTCCGTTGTCCTGGTCGTTGACAAGACTCCGGCAAGGCATCTGACGGAAAAGAAGGTCAGGAGCTTCAATGATTAAGGCTCCGGTCAACAAGATCATCCCCAGCAGCGTCGTTGACGGCCCGGGCAACCGGACAGCCGTCTTCTTTCAGTCCTGTAATTTCAACTGCCGCTACTGCCATAATCCCGAGACGATCAACATGTGCATTAACTGCGGTCAGTGCGTCGAAACCTGCCCGGCCGGTGCCCTGAGCATCGCCGATGGGAAAGTGATCTGGGATGAAAACAAGTGCTGCGCCTGCGACACCTGCATCAAAACCTGCCCCAACTGCGCCTCACCGAGGATCATGTACCTGAGCGCGGCAGAGATATGGGACAGGATTGAACCGAATCTGCCCTTCATCCGCGGCATTACCGTTTCCGGCGGGGAATGCACGCTGCAGGCCGAACTGGTCAGGGAACTATTCGCCATTGCCAAAGAGCATGGTTTGGGAACTCTGCTGGATTCCAACGGCTCCTATGATTTCCGCAGCCATCCCCAGCTTCTGGAGGTTTCTGACGGCGTCATGCTGGATGTCAAGGCCGACAACGAGGAAAGACACCGCTGGCTGACCGGCCAGAGCATTGACAGGGTTCTGGAGAACCTGGAATACCTGGCTTCCATCGGCAAGCTGGAGGAAGTCAGGACCGTCTGCATGCCCGATCAGCTCAACAGCGCCGGGACGATCGAAACGGTCGCCGCCATTCTGAAGCCGTATCTGGCCGACAGGGACATCAGATACAAGCTGATCAAGTACCGCCATTACGGCG
>JAGAFL010000013.1:0-4750 GCA_017612595.1 Erysipelotrichaceae bacterium
CTGCCGATTAAAGAACCTCTCGACATGTCCGAATTGACTCCCGAAGAACTTAACAGGGAAATCGAAAAGGGATATAATGACTTCCTTGAGGGCAGATATATGCCCCTTGATGAAGCTATTGCCAGACTCCGTAAGAAATACGGAATCTGATGGTTTGTACAGACACCTCCAAGCCGTTCATGTCGAACGGTTTTTATTTTCGGAATTCAGCGCTCATTGCTTGACTAATCACGCAGAAGTTATAAAATTGTAGTATGCTACAGTTTGAAAGGAGGGATCGCATGATCACCACCGATGACGATCTGGGAACCATCATTTCCCGGCTGGACCGCAAGCTCCATGAAGCCCCGGCCCAGAGGCTGCAGGCGGAGGAGCTTACTCCCTCGCAGGCCATGATCCTGCACTACATACAGAAGCAGCCACAGCCAATCAGCCAGAAACAGATCGAAGACTGGAGCGGCAAGAGCCACCCAACCGTCAACGGCCTGCTCTCCCGGCTTCAGCAGAAAGGCTTCATCAGCATTAACGTTGACCCGGCCGACCGCCGTCAGCGGCTGATCACCCCTTCCCGGAAGGCGGAAAGGCTCAACGATGACATTACCGCCATCTTCAAACATCACGATCAGACGATAACCGGGCAGCTGAGCGAAGCGGAACTGCTTCAGCTCAAGCAGCTGCTCATCAAGGTATATGAAAGTCTTTAGAAAGGACCGATTCAGATGATTAAGACCATTCTCAAGAGCGTCAGGGAATACAAGTGGGGAACTTTCCTGACCATGATCCTCTCCATATCGGAGGTCGTATTCGAGATCCTCATCCCCCTGACTCTGTCAAGGCTGATCGACTACGGCGTCTATGGCGGCAGCATGCCCAGCGTGCTGAAGTTCGGCGTCATCCTGCTGATCGAAGCGCTGCTGCAGCTGACCATCGGCATGTTCTCCGCCCGGCTTTCCGCCAAAACGGCTGCCGGCTTTTCCGCCAACCTGAGGGAAGACATGTACCGCAAGGTCCAGACCTTCTCCTTCAGCAACATCGACAAGTTTTCCACTTCCTCGATAATCACCAGACTGACCACCGATACCGCCCGCATTCAGCAGGCCTATCAGATGAGCATGCGGATGGCCATCCGCGCTCCCTTCATGCTGATCTTCGGTATGATCGCCGCCTTTAAGATCTCCCATTCCATCTCCATGGTCTTCCTGATCGCCCTGCCGATTCTGGCCATTACCCTGCTGGTGGTAGCCAAGATGGCTCACCCGCTGTTCGTCAAGGCCTTCAACACCTATGACAAGCTGAACCAGATCGTTCAGGAGAATGTCCGGGGCATCCGGGTCGTCAAGACCTTCAATCAGCAGGACCATGAGATCAACAAGTTCTCAGAAGTCTCCGAACAGATCTACCACTACTTCTTAAGAGCCATTCATACCACGGCTCTCAACAACCCGATGATGCAGCTGTGCGTCTACGGCATCAACCTGGTCATCTGCTGGCTGGGCGCCCATGCCATCATCGCCTCCGGCAACAGCCCCGAACTGGGTCTGACCACCGGCAACCTGATGGCGTTAATCTCCTATACCATGCAGATCCTGATGAGCCTGATGATGCTGTCCATGGCGATGATCATGATCATTCTTTCCATGTCTTCCGCCAAGCGCATTGCCGAGATCCTCAATGAAGAGTCCGACATCTTCTCGCCTGAGGATCCGGTATATGAAGTAAGGGACGGCGACATCCAGTTCAGGGATGTCCACTTCGCCTACTCTTCCAAGGCCGACAAGGAAGTCCTCAATGACATCAACCTGCATTTCCTCTCCGGCCAGACCATCGGCATCCTGGGACCTACCGGTTCCTCCAAGACCTCCCTGGTCCAGCTGATCCCCCGTCTCTATGACGTGACTGACGGTCAGCTTCTGGTCGGCGGCGTCGATGTCCGCAACTATGACCTGGTAAGCCTGCGCGATGCCGTAAGCATGGTTCTGCAGAAGAACGAACTGTTTGCCGGAACCATTAAGGAAAACCTGCGCTGGGGCAACCCGGATGCCACCGATGAGCAGATCATCGAAGCCTGTAAGATGGCCTGCGCCGATGAGTTCATCGAGCAGAAGGAAGACAAGTACGACTTCCACATCGAGCAGGGCGGCGCCAACGTCTCCGGCGGTCAGAAGCAGAGGCTGTGCATTGCCCGGGCGCTTCTGAAGAAGCCCAAGATCCTGATCCTTGACGACTCGACCAGCGCCGTCGATACCCGTACCGACGCCCGCATCCAGAAGGCCTTCAGGGAATACATACCCGATACCACCAAGATCATCATCGCCCAGCGCATCGCCTCCATCCAGAGCGCCGATCAGATCGTGCTGATGAATGACGGCCGCGTCGAAGACTGCGGCAGCCACGACGAGCTGATGGCCAGAAGTGAGAATTACCGCAGCATCTATCTGTCCCAGACCCGGAAAGGAGATGATCAGAATGACTGAGAAGAGACCGGAAATGAAGAGAAAGATCGACAAGACCACTCTCAAGAGACTGATCGGCTACCTTAAGCCTTACTGGTTCTTGCTGGTACTGGTAGCGCTGTGCATCATCACCAATGCCTTTGCCTCGGTGCGCTCCTCGCTTTTCCTGCAGGATCTGATCGACAAGTACATCCTGCCCATGCTGGGCGTCAGCGATCCCGACTACGGCCCGCTTTTCAAGGCCCTGACGTTGATGGCCTGCATCTACGGCGTAGGCATCATCGGCAGCTTCCTGCAGCAGTTCATCATGCAGATGATCTCGGAGAGGGTTCTCCGGGACGTCCGCAACCGGATGTTCATCCACATGCAGGATCTGCCCATCAAGTACTTTGACACCCATTCCCATGGCGAGGTCATGTCGCTTTACACCAACGACACCGACGCCCTGGACAACATGATCTCCCAGTCCCTGCCTCAGGGCTTCAGTTCCCTGCTGACGATCATCATGGTCTTCGTTTCCATGCTGTCAGTGAGCGTTACCCTGACGGCGGTGGTGCTGGTGTGCGTCTTTGTCATTCTGAAGTTCATCAACCGGGTCACCGGCAAGAGCGCCAATTACTTCATGGCCCAGCAGGACTCCCTGGCCAAGCTCAACGGCTTTGTCGAGGAAATGGTCAACGGCCAGAAGGTCATCAAGGTCTTCAATCACGAAGATCAGTCCGTTGAGGATTTTCAGAAGCTCAACGACACCTGGCGCACCAACGCCGGTCTGGCTAACGGCCACGCCAACTCGGTATACCCGATGATGTTTGCCCTGGGCTACGTTCAGTACATCCTGCTGGCCATCATCGGCGGCTACATGTCCATTCACGGCCTTTCCAACCTTTCGCTCTCCGGAGTGGGCTTATTGACCCTGGGCAACATCGCCTCCTTTCTGACCCTCTCCCGCAACTTCGTCAACCCGATCTCCCAGGTCGCCGCCCAGCTCAACTCCATCGTGCTGGCTCTGGCCGGCGCTTCCCGGATCTTCGCCTTCCTGGACGAACAGCCGGAAGTCGACAACGGCTACATCAACCTGGTCAACGCCGTCGAGGACGAACAGGGCTTCCTGCACGAAGTTCCCCAGCATACCGGAACCTGGGCCTGGAAGTGGAACGTCAATGAGGACGAAGCCACTGAGGACGACCTCCTGGTTAAGCTGCAGGGCATGATCCTGCTCGATTATGTCGACTTCTCCTACACCGAAGGCAAGCAGGTGCTCACCGACATCAACATCTATGCTGAACCCGGTCAGAAGGTCGCTCTGGTCGGCGCCACCGGCGCCGGCAAGACCACCATTGCCAATCTGATCAACCGCTTCTACGATGTCGACGACGGCAAGATCCGCTATGACGGCATCAACATAAACAACATAAAGAAGAAGGACCTGCGCAACGCCATCGGCATCGTATTGCAGGAAGTCAACCTGTTTACCGGCACGGTCATGGAAAACATCCGCTACGGTAACCCCCAGGCCACCGATGAACAGTGCATTGAGGCCGCCAAGCTGGCCAATGCCGATGGATTTATAAGGATGCTGCCGCAGGGCTACGACACCGTGCTGGAAGGCGACGGCAGCGGTCTGTCCCAGGGACAGAGGCAGCTGCTGTCCATTGCCCGGGCAGCGGTCAGCGACCCGCCGGTCATGATCCTGGATGAGGCTACCTCCTCCATCGACACCCACACCGAAAAGCTGGTGCAGGACGGCATGGACAAGCTGATGGCCGGACGTACCGTCTTCGTCATCGCCCACCGACTGTCTACCGTTCAGAACTCCGATGTCATCATGGTCATGGACCACGGCAAGATCATTGAACGGGGCAGCCACGAGTCCCTGATCGCCAAGAAGGGCGTCTACTACCAGCTCTACACCGGAGCCTTCGAACTCGAATAAAACACCAAGGCAGGAGCGTTCCTGCCTTTTGTGTGCTCTGCTCACTGCCGGCAGGAAACCGTCGGAAAAAATGAAAAACCGCGTCCTGACATTCTCCGCTTTCGCCGTTTGGTGGTAGAATAAAAGCAGAAAAAACCAGCCAAAAGACCAAACAGCCTGAAGAAGATCAGCAGGAGGGTAAGCTGCATGCATGAGAGATCATGCGGCGCTGTCGTCTACACCCTGGTGGACGGCGCCGTGAAGTACGTCATCGTCAGACAGAAAAAGGGCATCTGGGGTTTCCCCAAGGGTCACTGCAAGAAGGGCGAGTCCCTGAAGCAGACGGCGTTAAGGGAAGTAAGGGAAGAAGTAGGATTATCTCCGC
>JAGAFL010000140.1:0-5096 GCA_017612595.1 Erysipelotrichaceae bacterium
TGGCTGACCTGATGATGACCCACCGTAATGAAGTAGAACCGCGCATCACCCGGCTGGCTTCCCTGGCCAGAGCGGCCGGCATCTACATGATCCTGGCCACCCAGAGACCGTCAACCGACATCATTACCGGCACCATCAAGGCCAACATCGTCTCGCGCATAGCCTTTGCGGTAAACAGCGGCTATGACTCCAAGACCATCCTGGACGGTCCGGGCGCTGAAAAGCTGCTCGGCAACGGCGACATGCTCTATAATCCGGCCGGTGCCAGCGCGCCGACCAGAGTGCAGGGCGTCTATGTTTCCAAGGATGAGATAGCCAGAGTAATGGAGTACTTCGCCAAGAGCAAGTATGAGCCGGTCTTCGACGATTTCTTCAATGAGGATGAGGACAGCGAACTTGATGAGGGCGGAGCCATGATCCCCAGCGGCGTCAAGGACAAGATGTATCCGGAAGTCGAAAGATGGGTAAAGACCCAGAAGACGGTTTCCGCCAACCAGATCCAGAGAAGGTTCAACATGGGCTATCCCCATGCCGCCAACCTGATCGACGCACTGGAGTATAACGGCGTCATTTCCGGTTCCAACGGCTCCAAGCCGCGCGATGTCCTGGTCAATGAGCCGTAAGGCCCAAGTGTTTACATTAAATGAGGTTTTTGATAGATTATTTAGTGGAAGGTGAGAATCATGTATAAAAGAGTCCTCTTAAAGCTCTCCGGCGAAGCCCTGGCGTCCAAGGAATCAACGTTTGACGCCGAGAAGATCGCCGAGATCTCCAATGAACTGAAACTGGTAACCGCCAGAGGCGTTCAGGTCGCCATCGTCGTCGGCGGCGGCAACATCATCCGCGGCAAGTTTGCCCAGAAGATGAATCTTCCCCGCGTGGAAGCCGACAAGATGGGCATGCTGGGCACCATGATCAATGCCCTGGCCCTGATGGGCGGCTTTGAGCAGAACGGACTGCATGCCTACATGCAGTCAGCCGTTGACTGCCCGAAGGTATGCGATCTGGCTGATAACCGCAAGGCAGTTGAGAAGATGGAGAACGGATACATAGTAGTTTACGGCGGCGGCACGGGAAATCCCTATTTCTCGACCGATACCGGCGCTGCCCTCAGAGCAGCGGAGATCCAGGCTGATGCCATCCTGATGGCCAAGAACGGCGTCGACGGCGTCTACAGCGCTGACCCCGATACCCATCCGGATGCCGTAAAGTTCGATGAACTGACCTACCAGGATATTCTGGACAAGCAGCTGAAGGTGATTGATGCCACGGCGGCTGCTCTATGCATAGATGCCAACGTCGATTCCGTCGTCTTCGACATGGGAGATATCCACAACATCTCCCGGGTCATTGACGGCGAAAGGATCGGCACGGTAATTCACGTATGAAGGAGGTAATGTTATGTCACAGGTTGATGATGTAAAGAAGAAAATGAACGGTGTCATTGCGGTATTTGAAAATGCACTGAATCAGATCAGGACCAGCGGTGCCAATCCGTCGCTGATCGCCAATGTCGAGATCGATTATTATGGCATTCCTACCCCCATAAATCAGATCTCCTCGATAAATGTAATTGAAGGCAAGCAGCTTCTGGTCAAGCCTTATGAAATGAGAGTTGTCAAGGACATCGAGAAGGCCATTTTTGCGGCCAATCTCGGTCTTACTCCGCAGAATGAAGGCACCCAGATCAGAATCAACGTACCGCCGTTAACCGAAGAGAGAAGAAAGGAATATACCGCCAAGGTCGTCAAGATGGCTGAGGAAGCCAAGATCTCCTGCCGCAATGCCAGAAGGGACGGCAACGATGTCGTCAAGAAGGACAAGACCATTCCCGAAGACATGCAGAAGGATCTGGTCGATCAGATCCAGAAGGCTACTGACGAGGCTATCAAGAGAATTGACGAGATCACGACCAAGAAGAACAAAGAGATCATGACGGTATAATCGCATGAACATACCGCAGCACATAGCCATAATCATGGACGGCAACGGACGCTGGGCCAAAGAGCACGGCAAGCCGCGTAATTATGGACATCTGGCAGGAACGGAAAATGTCAGAAACATAGCGATAAAAGCAGATGAGTTGGGAGTAAAAGTCCTGACTCTTTATGCGTTTTCGACGGAAAACTGGAAAAGGCCCGATGAAGAAGTAGGCTATCTGATGTCTCTGCCGGCCGTCTTCTTCAAAAAGTTCATGGCTGAACTGATGGAGAAGGGCGTGCGCATCGAGACCATCGGCGATCTTGACCGCGTTCCCGAAGCGACCAGAAAGGTCATTGAAAACGCCAAGACGCAGACCGCCGGAAACAACGGTCTGAAACTGGTGTTTGCGATGAACTACGGCGGCCGGGCCGACATCGTCCGGGCGGCCAATCTGGCAATACAACAGGGAAAGAGCAGTCTGAGCGAAGAGGACATTGAGAATAACCTCTATACCGCCGGATATCCGGAGATCGACCTGATGATCCGCACTTCGCTTGATTACCGCCTTTCCAACTTCCTGTTATGGCAGCTTTCCTATGCCGAACTGTATTTTACGGATGTCTACTGGCCCGATTTCGACGCAAAGCAGCTGGAAAAGGCCATAGAATGGTTCAATAACCGCGAAAGAAGATTTGGAGGACTGGTATGAAGACAAGAATCATCACCGCTTTCGCACTGATACTGGTACTGGTACCGATCATGTACTTCTGTGGAATTGCCTTTACGGCGCTTTCCACGGTATTCGGCTTTCTGGCCGGCTATGAGATCGTAAGACTGTTCAACGACAAATGCCCGAAATGGGTAAGAATGCTGATTCCCGTCATCTTTGCGGTTTCGGCTCTGTCCATGAACTATCTGGGAAATTACATGCTGCAGGAGATCTGCGTCTTCCTGATCTTCCTTCTGACGGTGCTGATCTGGAATGAAAACGTCCACTTCGACGAGATCGGCATCGTATTCATGGTCTACGTATTCATGGTTGTTGTCATCGCTACGGTGGTAAGACTTCATGAAGTCGATCCGCTGCTCATATTCATGGTCCTGTTTGCGACCTATTTCACCGATACCTTCGCCCTTTTCGGCGGCATGGCCTTCGGCAGGCACAAACTCAATGAGAGGATCTCCCCCAACAAGACCATCGAGGGATCGGTATGCGGCTACATCATGGGAGCAGCCGTTTCCCTGGTCTTCGGGCTCGTATTCATTAAGGAAGTAAGCAAACCGTTCATCATTGCCAGCTGCCTGATCATGCCCCTTACCGGACAGATGGGAGACCTGGCATTCTCAGCCATCAAGAGATACTTCAAGGTGAAGGATTTCGGAACCATTTTCCCCGGACATGGAGGTGTACTTGACCGGATCGATTCGGCGCTGTTCAACATTACCGTCGCCTTCGTTCTGGCTTCAGTCTTATTATGAAAAAACGCATAACCGTATTGGGAGCTTCCGGCTGCATCGGTCGTCAGACGCTTGACGTCATCAGCCAGCATCCGGATCTCTATGAACTATCAGGAATCAGCATCGGCAGAAATGCCGCCTTTCTTGATGATTTTTTAAGCAGAAATCATGTCGGTCATGTCTGCGTGATCGATGAAGATTATAAAAACCGTCTGCAGCAGCAGTATCCGGACATCCGCTTCTACAGCGGCAATCAGGGCCTGCAGGAAATTTCCGCTCTGGATGATGCAGATGTACTGTTCAATGCCATTCAGGGCTTTGACGGCTTAATGCCGACTCTGGCAGCCATCCGCAAGGGCATTGACGTAGCGGTAGCCAACAAGGAGTCGCTTATCGCGGCCGGCGATCTGGTCGTCAGAGAAGCAAGAGAGCACAACGTCAATCTGATTCCCATTGATTCTGAGCATTCGGCGATCTTCCAGTGCATGAACGGCTATGATTACGATGATGTCCGCCGGCTGATCATCACCGCTTCCGGCGGCGCCTTCCGCGATCTGAGCAGAGCAGAACTGACCAATGTGACGGCCGCTGATGCCCTGAAGCATCCCAAGTGGTCGATGGGCAACAAGATAACCGTCGATTCGGCGACGATGATGAACAAGGGCTTTGAAGTGATTGAGACCCACGTGCTGTTCGGCATCCCCTATGAGAAGATCGACACCGTGATCCATCCGGAAAGCATCATTCATTCGCTTGTTGAATTCAACGATCATTCGCAGCTGGCGGAACTGGCCGTGTCCGACATGCGCGTGGCCATTCAGTACGCCCTTACCTATCCCCGCAAGATCGCCAATGCGACCGAAAGCCTGGATCTGACCAGGATCGGTTCACTGAATTTCAAGCCGATGGACACCCAACGCTTCCCGTTAGTGACCCTGGCCTACAAGGCCGGAAAGATGGGCGGCAACATGCCGGCGATCCTCAACGGCGCCAATGAAGTTGCCGTTGACAGCTTTCTGGAAGACAGGTGCAGCTTTCTGGACATTGAGCGCATCAACTTTGAAGTCTGCGCCCGAGGCGAAGAGATCTATAAGGAAGAATGCGATCTGCAGGACATCATATATGCCAACAGCTGGGCCAGCCAACAGGCTCAGAAAATGATAGACGAACTGGGAAGGTGACTTAGATGACTTTGGTATACTTTCTGTTAATGCTGGGAGTGCTGATCGCGATCCATGAAGCCGGACACATGCTGACAGCGAAATTCTTCGACATCTACGTGCGTGAATTCGCCATCGGCTTCGGTCCGGTTATCTGGAAAAAGCAGGGCAGGGAGACCCTCTACAGCATCCGGGCGATTCCGCTGGGCGGCTTTACCGGCATGATCGAATCGGAAGAGGACAACGTTGCTCAGAGAGTGCTGGAAGGAAACGCAGAGGCGTCTGAGAGCGATTCTGAGGCCCTGGGAGAGACAAAACCCGTGATCGAGGAATCCCGTACCTTCTATGGAGCTCATCCGCTCAAGCGCATTGCCGTGCTTCTGGCCGGCCCGCTGGCCAATCTGCTACTGGCCATGGTCGTCTTCATGAACATTTTCCTGATCACCGGCTATGAGATCGATTATCCCAAGGCCATCGTCGGCAGCGTCATGCCGGCCTCGGCAGCTGAGGAAGTCGGAATTCAGCCCGGAGATCAGATCATCTTCATCACCTACA
>JAGAFL010000141.1:0-2623 GCA_017612595.1 Erysipelotrichaceae bacterium
ATGACAATCCCGATGACACATCGCTGGAGAACGTCATGAAGCAGTCGATCAACCTGATTGCCCAGCTGCCGACCATGATGATCTACTCCTATCAGTCCTTAAGGCATACCTATCAACATAAGTCGCTGTATTTCCATTATCCCAAGAGCGGACTGTCTACGGCTGAACACATTCTGGACATCTACCGTCCCGATCAGAACTATACTCATGAGGAAGCCAGACTGCTGGATCTGTGCATGGTTCTGCACGCTGACCACGGCGGCGGCAACAACTCCACCTTCGCTGACCGGGTGCTGTCATCTACCGGTACCGATACCTACAGCGCCATTTCGGCGGCCATCGGCTCGCTTAAGGGTCCCAAGCACGGCGGCGCCAATCTGAAGGTCATGGAGCTGCTTGATGAGATGATGGCGAATCTGAAGGACACTGAAGACCGTGAAGAGGTCAGAGAGTATCTGCGCAAGGTGATCCGCAAGCAGGCCGGTGACGGTACCGGACTGCTGTACGGCATCGGACATGCCGTTTACACCAAGAGCGATCCCCGGGCTCAGATTCTGAAGAAGCAGACCCGGAATATCGCTTACGAAAAGGGCTTCCGGAAGGAATTTGACCTGATCTGCCTGATCGAGGAACTGGCTCCCGGCGTCTTTGCCGAGGAGAAGGGACAGACCAAGAACGTCTGCGCCAATGTCGACCTGTTCTCCGGTCTGGTTTACCGGGTACTGGGCATTGACGAGAATCTCTTTACGCCGCTGTTTGCGATCAGCCGGATCACCGGCTGGTGCGCTCACCGGATGGAGGAAGTTGAATTCGGCAACCGGCTGATCCGCCCGGCTTACCGCTACATCGAGTCTGTGAAGTAAGATCATTTCTGAACTTTCTTCTTGCATTACCCCATATTTGTGTTAAGATTATAGCAATGAACTTCAAGACGGTGCAGAGACGCCGACAAGTTTGTGCTGTTAAACCTTTTTAGCGAGCAGATCCTGTCGGTGCGACAGGATTTTTTTCAGGGAGAAGAGAAATGAAACTTAAGTCTCAGATCATGAACGAAGAAGACATCAACCGTACGCTGATCCGCCTGGCGCATCAGATACTGGAGAAAAACAACGGGGCTCAGGACATCTGTCTCATCGGCATCAAGACCCGTGGCGTCCCCCTGGCGCAGCGCATCGCCGACAATATTGAAAAGATCGAACATGTAAAGGTTGAAACCGGTGTTTTGGACATCACGCTCTACCGTGATGATCTCAGCAAGATCACCGTTGATCCCGTCGTCAGCCAGTCACATGTTCCTTTTTCTATCGAGGACAGAACCGTCATCCTGGTGGATGACGTCATCTTCACCGGGCGCACGGCCCGGGCAGCGCTGGATGCGCTGATGGCGTTGGGACGGCCCCGAAGAGTGCAGCTGGTCGAACTGATCGACCGCGGCCACAGCGAACTGCCGATCAGAGCCAATTACGTAGGGAAGAACATTCCCACATCATTGAATGAAGTTGTCAGCGTACATCTTCAGGAAACCGATGGTGTGAATGATGTTGTCATATACGAACTTTAAGGAGGGATAAGAAATGACACAGAAAACCAATTCTCAGAGATTTGAAAGCTATCTTCCGAATCAGACACCGCCGTTAGGAAGGCTGCTGATGTATGCCATTCAGCAGGTAATCGTCATGTTCCCGGCAACCATTACCGTTGCCCTGATCACCAAGTTCCCGGTCAGCACCACGATCTTCGCCAGCGGTCTGGCAACCGTCGTGTTTACGATCCTGACCAAGGGCAAGCTGCCGATGTACTACGGAAGCTCATTTGCCTATCTGTCCGCCGTTCTCTCACTGGCCTGCGCGGAACTCGGCTGTACGGCTGAGGAACTGCCGATCGTCCTGCCGGTCGAAGTCATCGGCAAGGCGCAGTTCGGCATCGTCTTAAGCGGTTTCGTCTCCATCTTCGCCGGTCTTCTGGTCAGAAAACTGGGAAATGAGATCCTGCAGAAATTCCTTCCTCCGGTCGTCACCGGAAGCGTCGCCGCAGCCATCGGTCTGTCACTGGCTTCCAACGCCGTCAGCGACTTCGGCATCAAGACTCAGAACTGGTCATACATTCTGGTCGCCGTCGTCACCCTGGTAACCGTCGTACTTTCCACCAGATACCTCAAGGGCTTCATCGGCCAGCTCTCTCTGCTGATCGGTACCCTGGCCGGCTGTCTGGTCGCTGCCGTGCTGCATTTTACCGGCATTGATACCAACCTGTTCCGCGCCATCGCTGATGAGGCGGTCAAGGGTCTGGCGACCTTCGGCCCGCTCACCGTTCCGCTGTTCAACCTGCCGATTCCCAATACCGCCGCTCTGAGCATCATCCCGATCGCTCTGGCGACCATCCCGGAATCATCGGCTCATACCATTCAGCTTGATGCCATCATCAAGAATGCGACCGGTGAGGAAACCGGCATCAAGGACATGCTGGACAAGGACCTGATCGGCGACGGCATCTGCGACATGGTTTCCGGCTTTGTCGGCGGTCCGGCCGGCACCAACTATGGCGAGAATATTTCCGTCATGGCCATTACCAAGGTCTTCTCGACCAAGGTCATGGTCGTAGCCGGCATCATGGCCATGATCAT
>JAGAFL010000014.1:0-5725 GCA_017612595.1 Erysipelotrichaceae bacterium
GAAAAACAGAAGATTCCATTGGAACCTTCTGACTGGTTTTTTATTGTGATCAGTCTTCAGTAGTGATCTTTTCCCGGTTTTCCGCTCCCCAGACGGTGAGCTGTTCCAGGATGGTCTTAAGCTGTTCGCCCTGCGGGGTCAGGGCATACTCCACCCTCAGAACTGCCCCCTCGTTATAGCTGTGGCGGGAGATGACTCCCTTGCTTTCCAGCTTGCGCAGGTTGGCGGAAAGCACCTTCTTGGAGATGCCGGGATTCAAACGCAGGATCTCACCGAAATGCTTGGGCCCGTCAAACAGGCAGGTCAGTACCGACAGCTGCCACTTGTGGGAGAAGAAAGCCGTACAGGCGTAGCGCAGGCTTTCATAGTCGTTGGGATCAAAGGTCTTGTTCATGGTTTCTCCTTAATTCTTGAATCAGGGTAATAACATTTTTGTAACCGGTTACGCATATGTGCCTAATTGAACGGGGTAACGCCATAAGGCAGAATGTAATTGATGATAAATAGCTCTGAAAAGGGCTATAATATAATCAAAGGTTACCGGTTACTTTCATTATAGAATTCACAGTAAAATAATCAAGTTTCCGGTCAAAGGAGTGATCATATGAAGAACATCGTACTGACCAGAATTGATGAACGTCTGATTCACGGACAGGTCATCACTTCCTGGCTCAAGCTGGCCAACCCCAATACCATCGTCATCATGGATGACATGAGTGCCAGCAATGCCTTCGCCAAGAGAATTCTCTTCGCGGCCGCGCCCAAGAACATCGACATGAAGGTTCTGAGCGTCGCGGACGCCATCGAGTATCTCAAGGGCGAGCATGAAAACGAAAGGGTATTTGTCATGGCAAAGGTTCCGGGCCCCGTCTTAACAGCCATAAGAGAGGGCGTGGAATTCAAGGAAGTCAATCTGGGAAACATGGGCGGCGGTCCGGGCCGCAACCGCTTCAACAAGAACGTCAACGCTTCCGAGCAGGAAGTTGCCGAGTTCAGGGAAATCGTTGAAGCCGGCGTACCGGTCTACGCGCAGATGGTTCCCACTGACGCCAAGATAGATTTGAAGAGTTTGCTGTAATAGAACAAGGAGGAAATAATTAAATGACAGTTCTGCAAGCAATAATTATTACGATCTATTTCCTGTTTGCCCAGTCAACGCTGCCGTTTGGCTCCATGGGTACCTGGGCTACGATCGACCGTCCGCTGGTCGCCGGTCTGTTCGTAGGCTGCGTGCTCGGTGATCCGGTCAAGGGCACGATGATTGGTGCAAGCATTAACATCATCACACTGGGTGTCATCTCGGCTGGCGGCGCCCTGCCGATGGACTCCGGCTACTGCGGAATCTTCGGTACGGCTCTGGCATTAGCCGGTGGCTTAAGCACCAATGAAGCCATTACCCTGGCCATTCCGTTAGGCCTGTTAGGCTCCATCATGAACACCTTCACGATGACCATTCAGTGCTTCTTCGTCAAGATCGCTGACAAGTGGATCGCCGAAGGCAAGAGCAAGCTGGTCCTGGTGGCCGACTTCTTCCTGCCGTATTCCATCAAGACGATCTACCGCGCCGCCATGGCCTTCGTCATTCTCTACTACGGCCCGGCAGCCATTGAAAAGGTCAACGCCATGCTCGAAGGACCGATCATCACGGCTCTGGACGTCATGGGCGGCATGATCGCTGCCGTAGGTCTTGGCATGTTACTGACCTCGATCTTCAAGGGCAAGGCCAAGTACTTCTTCTTCCTGGGCTTTTTGGCCGCTACCTTCTTAGGCCTGGGCACCATCCCGACCGCCCTGATCTTCGGCATCATCGCCGTCATGCTGGTCGGCTTCAACGAAGAGGATTTCGAAGCCTTCCGCAATGCCAAGGATGAGAATGCGACTTCCCACCAGTTCAAGCTGGTCAAGAAGGGCACCATTGTCAAGAGCTGGGTAAGATGGCAGATCTTCTGCGAGACTCTCTACAACTATGAGAGAATGCAGGGCATCGGCTTCTGCACCGGCATGGTTCCGGCTCTGGAAGAGATCTACAAGGACGACAAGGAAGGTTTGATCGAGTCCATGAAGAGACATTCAATGTTCTTCAATACCGACCATGACTTCGGCGGCATGATCCTTGGCATGTGCATCGCCATGGAAGAGCAGAAGAAGCTGGGCGAAGACATTCCGGAAGAAGCCTTCGTATCTCTGAAGTCCTCGCTGATGGGCCCCTGCGCCGGTGTCGGCGACACCCTGTCACAGGTCGTTCTGATCCCGATCCTGGCGATCATCTTCACCAACCTGGCTGCTCAGGGAGCAACCTGGGCGCCGATTGCCTACACCATCATCTTCTTAGCCATCTTCTATGGTGTCGGTTACTGGATGCTGTGGGTCGGCTATAAGAACGGCGGCGAGACCATCTTCAAGATCATGGAATCCGGACTGCTGGACAAGGTCATTCTGGCTGCCAACATGCTGGGCTGCGCTGTTACCGGCCAGCTGCTGTGCAACTACATTTCCTTCAACTGGACAGTCTCCATCGTTCAGGACGGCTTCACCGTATTCGACCTGCAGAGCGGCGTGTTCGATGCCATCCTGCCCAATGCCATGAAGCTGCTGCTGACCCTGGGTGTCTACTGGGCCATCAAGAAGGGCAAGAACGCCATGCATGTCACTCTTGGCGTCATGGCCATCGGTCTGGTATTAGGCTTACTCGGCTTAGCAGGCTAAATTGTATCTGATACAGGAAGGCCGCTCAGCGGCCTTCCTTTTTAAGACAGCCAACAGCTGAAGGAGGAAAGCTTACATGATCATGAAAAACGTCGGGCTCTTTGTCCGTGATCTGGAAGGAGCCAGAAAATTCTTTGAAGACTACTTCGGCATGCAGATCCACGCGGTCTGGAATGAAGAAGAAAAGGGATACTATTCCTACATCATGAAGTTCAACGATGATCCCACCGTGGCCAGGATCGAGATCATGACCAAGCCGGAGATCGTTGACCTGCCCAAGAACTGCAACCGGACCGGCTGGGCGCACATCTGCGTCAAGGTCGACAGCAGGGAGCAGTTTGAGGAAATCAACCGCAAGTGCCACCAGGCCGGTTATCAGATCCTTTACGAACCGGCAACCGTCGGCGGCAAGGAAATGCGGGCCATCATGCTGGAAGACAACGTCATTGAAGTGCTCTACTAGGTGAGACAGATGACAGCGTTTGAAAAAGTATTCGGCAAGACCAAGCCCGTCATCGGCATGGTGCATCTCAAGCCCCTGCCCTCTTCGCCGGACTACGGCGGCGATCTGGAGGAGATCTACCGGGCGGCGGAGGCTGACCTCAGGGCTCTGATCGAGGGCGGCGCCACGGCAGTCATCATCGAGAACTTCGGTGACATCCCCTACGCGCCCCACAACGATCTGATCGCCTGCTCGGCCATCACATCGATCGCTACCAGGCTCAGGGCGCTGACCGACATGCCGATGGGCATCAACATCCAGTTTAACGATTATGAAGCCGAATGGGCGGTAGCCTACGCCACCGGCATGGATTTCATCCGCGTTGAGTGCTTTGCGGAAAGCCGCGTCGGCCCCAACGGCGAGTTTGCGGCCTGCGGCCCGGCGCTGATGCGCCTTAAAGGCCGCTACCCCAAAGACATCGCCCTGTTATGCGACGTGCAGGTCAAGCACACCTTCCCGCTGGTCGATCAGCCGGTGGACTTCACCATCGAGTCGATCGTCGAAGGCGGCGGCGATGCCCTGATCTGTACCGGCATCACCACCGGCAAGAGCCCGGACATCAGCGATGTCGAGGAAATGAAGCGGCTGGCCCATGGCCTGCCCGTGATCGTCGGCAGCGGCGTCAACGCCAGAACGGTGAAGGACTTCATGAAGGTGGCGGACGGCGCCATCATCGGCTCCAGCTTCAAGAAGGACGGCAAGGTCCTCAACCCCATCGACAGAGACCGGGTGGCTGAACTGATGAGCCAGCTGGACTAGAAGAGGACGCAGCATGACGGAAAGAAAGAATGACAGGCCGGTATGCCTGATAACCGGAGCGGCCGGGGGCATCGGCAAGGAGATCGTCCGCAAGTACCTGGAAAACGGCTATCAGGTCGTTCTGATCGACCTGGACGGCGCCCGGCTGGCCGAGACAGTCGCCGAGCTGGGCTTCCCGGCGCAGCAGAGCGACTGCTGGGCTCTGGACATCACCAGGGAAAAGGATGTCGAGGACATGGTCAGGGCCGTTACCGGCAAGTACGGCCACATTGACGTGCTGGTCAACACGGCCGGCATCTGCGGCCGCTACGACATCACCGAGGACTACGGCTACGACAACTTCCGCAGGATCTACGAGGTCAATGTCTTCGGCACCTTCTTAATGATGGAAAAGGTCCTGCCGGTAATGAGAGAGCAGAAGAAAGGCGTCATCACCAACTTCGGTTCCTGTTCAGGCATGCGCGGCTACTCGCTGGAGATCGGCTACGGCTCCTCCAAGTGGGCAGTCATCGGCATGAGCAAGAACGTGGCCGTGGAATACGGCAAGTACAATGTCCGCTGCAACTCCATCTCTCCGGGCTGGGTAGCCACGGAGATGATGAAGAAGACATTGGAAGATTATGAAAGGGAGGGCAAGGTGAACTTCGTGCTTTCCCCGATGGACCGGGCGGCTGAACCCTATGAGATCGCCGACACGGTGTTCTACCTGAGTTCCGACCAGGCCAGCTTCATCAGCGGCGCCAACATCTGCGTCGACGGCGGCAAGACCGCCTGCTAGAGAAAGGAAACAACCTAATGAATAAAAAGGAATTCTTCAGTAAGAAGAGAGTCATCGGCATGGTGCACCTGTTACCGCTGCCGGGCAACGCGTCCTACCGCGGTGACAACAAGGAAATCGAAAAGAGAGCTCTGGAAGACGCTCAGGTACTGATCGACAGCGGTGTCGACGCCATCATGGTGGAAAACTTCTATGACTGGCCGCAGTACAGCACCGAGGTCTCCTTTGCGGCCTATTCGCTGATGCTCAAGATCGCGACTGAGATCAGAAACATGACCGACCTGCCCTTCGGCGTCAACATCGAGATGAACGCCTGGGTCCAGGAGTGGACAATGGCCTATGCCGTCGGTGCCGACTTCATCCGCATTGAAGCCTTCTGCGATAACCGCGCCGGTTCCTTCGGCATGATCGAAGCCTGCTCGACCGGACTGATGGACCTGCAGAAGCAGCTGCCTTCCGACACGCTGATCTTCTCTGACGTCCATACCGCCGAGACTTATGGCTTCCCCAATGTGCCGATCAACAACTGTGCGCAGAACTGCATCAACCATGATTCCAGCGCCATCATCGTCACCGAAAACGACGACAACAAGCGCATCACCGTTGATGATGTCAAGAGCATGAGAGAGCGCATCGGCGACTTCCCGATCATCGTCGGCGCCGGCGTCAAGCCGGAGAACGTCATCGGCTACTTTGAGGCCGGTGCCAACGCCGTCATCGTCGGCCGCGGCTTCAAGACCGGAGAACGGGTCGATGCCAAGCTGGTCACCGATTTCATGAAGATCGTTCACGAACATTACAATTAATTAATACCCATTATCAATCAAATAAAGGCGCCTGTGGCGCCTTTATTGCGTTATGATGACCGGTCCTTCAGTTATCAGTTATTGATTCGCCAGTTGATTCTGCCGATTGTCCGGTCAATATCATTGGCTTTCTTCAGGACATCGTTGATCTTTTTTTCGTTTTGCTGAAGCTGA
>JAGAFL010000142.1:0-3382 GCA_017612595.1 Erysipelotrichaceae bacterium
GACAAGGTCATGGACTTCAAGTACAAGGACTGCGTCGAGGAAATGGCCATGGTCAACAAGGCCTTCCTGGAAACCATGATCGAAGGCGACGCCAACGGCCGCGGCTTCCAGTATCCGATCCCGACCTATTCCATAACCCGCGACTTCGACTGGTCCGAGACCGAGAACAACAAGATGCTGTTCGAAATGACCGCCAAATACGGTACTCCTTACTTCTCAAACTACGTCAACAGCGACATGAAGCCCTCCGACATCCGCTCGATGTGCTGCCGTCTGCGCCTTGACTTACGTGAACTGCGCAAGAAGTCCGGCGGTTACTTCGGCTCCGGTGAGTCCACCGGCTCCGTCGGCGTCGTCACCATCAACCTGCCGAAGCTGGCTTATCTGTCCAAGAACGAAGAGGACTTCTACGCCAGACTGGACAAGCTGATGGATCTGGCTGCCCGCTCCCTGGAGACCAAGAGACAGGTCATCAGCCGTCTGCTGGACGCCGGTCTGTATCCCTACACCAAGAGATACCTGGGCACCTTCAACAACCACTTCTCCACCATCGGTCTGGTCGGCATGAACGAATGCGCCCTCAACGCCAACTGGCTGGGCTTAGACCTCACTCACAAGGAGACCCAGCAGTTCGCCAAGGACGTTCTCAACCACATGCGTGAGCGCCTGTCTGACTACCAGGAAGCCTACGGCAACCTCTACAACCTGGAAGCCACCCCGGCGGAAAGCACGACCTACCGCTTCGCCAAGCATGACAAGGAAGAATATCCCGACATCATCACGGCCAACATGGACGGCACGCCGTACTACACCAACTCCTCACACCTGCCGGTAGGCTATACCGCCGACATCTTCGAGGCTCTGGATGTCCAGGATGAGCTGCAGGTCCTCTACACCTCCGGTACCGTCTTCCACGCCTTCCTGGGCGAAAGGCTGCCGGACTGGAAGGCAGCCGCGGCGCTGGTCAAGAAGATCGCCGACAACTACCGCCTGCCTTACTACACCCTGTCCCCGACCTACTCAGTCTGTGCCGAACACGGCTACATCGTCGGTGAGCACTTCACCTGCCCGTACTGCGGCAAGGAAGCGGAAGTCTACTCCCGCATCACCGGCTACTACCGCCCGGTAAAGAACTGGAACAACGGCAAGGCCCAGGAATTCAAGGACCGCAAGACCTACAGCTTCGGCACTGAGCAGATGCTCAACAAGAAGGAACAGCCGGTCATTGAAGAACGCGCGGAGGAACCGGTCACCACAGACGCTGAGGATCAGGTCATGCTGTTCACCACCAAGACCTGTCCCAACTGCGTGATGGCCAAGAAGCTGCTCAGCGACCGCAACGTTGAATACAAACTCGTCGACGCTGAGGAAAGCCATGACCTGTGCTATCAGTACGACGTCTCCCAGGCACCGACCCTGGTCGTGCTGAAGGACGGCAAGGTCGGCAAGTACGCTAATGTCAGCAACATCGTTAAGTACCTCAACGAGAATGCTGCTTAGATAACACCCTAGAAAGCCCGGATCGCTCATCCGGGTTTTCTCATGCCTGAACTGAAGAAAGACCGCCGAAGCGGTCTTTTTCGTTATGCCATTTTCTAGATGTTGATCTTCTTGTCCTTCGGCCAGGCGACGTCGTAGGCCAGATTCAGCGTTTTGGTCTGCTGAGGTTCCAGATCGAAATCCCACTTGACCTCGCCGGTTTCTTCCTTGAAGACGCCGGAGGAGATGTTCTTCTGGTCGACCACGATGGTCTTGTCCTGGGAAACCGGGATCTGATCGATGACGGTCATCTGGCAGGTCTTGTTCTTGCGGGAAGTAACCTTGATCTCATATTCATACTCGGTCTTCTTCTGACCCTTGAGCAGCACGGTGGAAGAATGTTTGCGGGCCTGCTTTCTGACGACCTTGATGGTCTCGTCGATGCCCAGGGACAGATCGTACTTTTCTTCCGTCATGTCAGCGTCGAGGTAGACGTTGCCCATGAAGGTTCCCTTGTTGTAGACCGCAGCTTCGGTCTGCTGAAGGTCTTCCAGGGCGGCCGTGTCGACTTCAGCGGCCAGGTAGGCGTTGTCGTCGATCTTGGGGATGGAGATGACGTGATAGCGGCAGTCAACATACTGATCGCTGATGTCGCTGTAGACTTCCGTTTCCTTGTCGATGTTCCAGCTGCCCGGCAGTTCGTATTCCATCATGACGTCATTGTCGCGCCGCTGAGCCTGGGCATTGACTACGTCAGCCATCGCAAAGGCGGCCGGCGCTTCCTCTTCCACCTCATATTCGACCATGGCGTCTTCCATGGCCATTGAAGCCTTGGCAGCCATCGCTCCCATGGCATAGTTGCGGCGGACGCTGTGGACGTAGAAATTCAGGTATTCAGGGCTCAGATGCGGAATGGTGCCTGACAGGGAAGGATTGCCGGTATACAGCGTTACCTTCACGTTCTTCCAGTCCTCGCTGGTATTCTGCTGGATCTTTCCTCTCAGCCTGATCATGATGCGGTCATTGTCATCGTCGGTATGGATCTCATAGACCGGCTGCCAGCTCAGCCTTCCGGCGTAGTAGCGCAGTTCGAAGGGATAATCGCCTTCCTTTTCGGCGGTGATGTCCGCCGTGACGATGTAGCGTTCCGCTTCCTTCTGCTTTTCGCTCAGCTGCCGGTTGAGCTCCTTCTTTTCCTCTTCCAGCTTTTCGATCTCCTTCTGGAGCTTTTCCTTGCGCTCGGGGATCATCTCGATGTAATCGGACATCTCCTTGATGCTCAGGGATTCCTTGGAAGAGAAGTCGGCATTGATCTCCCAGAGTTCGATCTGCCTGTTCAGGGTGGCGATGCGGGTTTCCGTCTGGTTGAGCTTCTTCCAAAGTTCATTGGTCATCTCCTGCTGAGCTTCCTTGGTCAGAACCATGACCTGGACGTTATTGCCGGCCAGTCCTTCGGGAAGGGCCAGACGCACGGTGTTGGTGTCGGCATCCCTGGTCAGGCCGTAGATCTGCACGGACTGCTTGCCCGCTTCCAGATGGATGTTGCCGGTTCTTCTGATGATGGCGCCGTTACGGTAGATGGCGGCCTCTCTGATTATGGATTCTGTCATATTTCACCTCTCTGTATTCCGGTTTTTTCCTGAATCCATTATAACATGCCCGCAGAAAAAAAGACGCTGAGCCATGTGGCTCAGCGCTTAAACGACTGAATTACTTACTTTCTGGTAATGGTGTAGACAGCCTGATTTCCATATCTGCTGTGCAGTCTGTACTTCTCATCAAGTCCCAGCACATGCAGCATGTTCTCAACGATGGCTACGGTCCTGTTGTAGTCTTCCTTTCTGACCAGAGCGCAGAAGCCGGCGCCGACGTTGCGGTGCAGCATGGCGGTCTCGATGCTGAA
>JAGAFL010000143.1:0-5122 GCA_017612595.1 Erysipelotrichaceae bacterium
ATCTCCAGCACGTCGGAGATGTTCTTGCCCTTGTAGGTGACCTGCAGGGTCTCCTCGTTGTAGCGCTTGCCCTTGCAGACGTCGCAGGGCACGTAGACGTCAGGCAGGAAATTCATGCTTATCCGCTTGACGCCGTCTCCCAAGCAGGCTTCGCAGCGGCCGCCGGAAACGTTGAAGGAGAAGCGGGACTTGGTATAGCCGCGGATCTTGGCTTCCGGGCTCTGGGCAAACAGGTCGCGGATGTCGTCGAAGACGCCGGTGTAGGTCGCCGGGTTGGAACGCGGCGTGCGGCCGATCGGATTCTGGTCGATGACGATGACCTTGTCGATGTTGTCCATGCCGGTGATCTTCTCGACCTTGCCGGGTCTGATGCGCAGCCGGCCCAGATTCTTCATCAGCGACTTGCCGATGACTTCATTGACCAGGGTGCTCTTGCCGGAACCGGATACCCCAGTGATCAGGGTCAGGGTCCCCAGCGGTATGGTGACGTTGAGATCCTTCAGATTGTTTTCCGCTGCGCCGCGGATCACCAGCTTCTTGCCGTTGCCCTTGCGGTACTTCTTCGGCGCGTCAATGCGCAGCTGACCGGACAGGTATTTGCCGGTGATGCTCTTAGGGCAGTCGACAATGCCTTCAGCGGGTCCGTTGTAGACGATCTGACCGCCGTGGATACCAGCTTGGGGTCCGCAGTCGCAGATCCAGTCACACTGCCTCATGGTATCCTCGTCGTGCTCGACGACGATCAGGGTGTTGCCCAGATCGCGCATGCTCTTGAGGGTCTGAAGCAGCTTGTCATTGTCCTTCTGATGCAAGCCGATGCTCGGCTCGTCAAGGACGTAGAGCACGCCGGTCAGCTTGGAGCCGATCTGGGTCGCCAGCCGGATCCGCTGGGCCTCGCCGCCGGAAAGCGTCCCGGCCATGCGGTCCAGGGTCAGGTATTCCAGGCCGACGTCCTTCAGGAAGGTCAGCCGGGAGAGGATCTCCTTAATGGCCAGATTGCCGATGGTCTTCTGCGATTCGGTAAGTTCAAGGCCGTTGATGAAGTCGATGGCCTGCCGGATGCTCATCTGCGTCCATTCGATGATGTTCTTATTGCCGATGCGCACGCTGAGGGCCATTTCGTTGAGTCTTTTGCCCTGACAGGTCGGGCAGGGCAGATCCATCATGTAGGAACCGTACCATTCCCGGCTCATGGCGCTGCTGGTTTCCACGTAGCGCCTTTCGATCAGGGAAACGACGCCTTCAACATAGGCGGTGGTCTTCTTGGTCATGCCGCCGCGGGAAGTGATCGAATAGCTGATCGGCTCATCGGATCCGTACAGGATGATGTCCATTTCCCGCTTGGAGAATTTCCCCAGCGGCTTGTCCTGGTCGATGTGATAGTGATCGAGCAGGACCTTGAAGTTCTGCCACTCCAGGTTGTCGGAGTTGACGATGTTCTTGTAGTATTTGATGCCCCCCTCGTTAATGGACAGGGAGTCGTCAGGAATCAGGATGTCGATGTCGACCTTCTGCTTGAAGCCCAGGCCGTTGCAGTCGGGGCAGGCGCCCAGGGGTGAGTTGAAGGAGAACAGCCGCGGTTCCAGCTTGGGAACCGAGAAGCCGCAGTACTTGCAGGCGAAGTGGGAACTGAAAAGCAGTTCCTGCTCACCGGTCCGCACGACGACCAGGCCGTCAGCCAGGTTAAGGGCGGTCTCCAGGGAATCGTGGATCCTTCCCCTGTTTTCGTCCTTTCTGACCATCCGGTCGATGACGACATTGATGTCGTGCTTGACGTTCTTGTCCAGTCTGATCTCCTCTTCCAGCATCTGCATCTGGCCGTCGATCTCCGCCCGGACGTAACCGTCCCTGAACAGCTTGGCCAGAAGGTCCTTATGGGTGCCCTTGTTCTGGTGGACGACCGGAGCCATGATGGTGATCCGGCTGCCCTCGGGCAGAGCCATGACGTTGTCCAGCATCTCGGTGATGGTCTGGGAAGTGATGGGGATGTCGTGGTTGGGGCAGTAGGGAACGCCGATCCTGGCAAACAGCAGTCTCAGGTAGTCATAGATCTCCGTTATGGTGCCCACGGTCGAACGCGGGTTGTTGCTGGTGGATTTCTGGTCGATGGCGATGGCCGGGGAAAGGCCTTCGATGGAATCGACATCGGGCTTGCTGACGCCGCCTAAAAACTGCCGGGCATAGGTGGACAGCGATTCCACGTAACGCCTCTGACCCTCGGCATAGATGGTGTCGAAGGCCAGCGAGGTCTTGCCCGATCCGCTCAAGCCGGTCATGACGATGAATTTATTGCGGGGCAGCTCCAAAGAAACGTTCTGAAGGTTGTTTTCCCGGGCTCCTCTGATGACGATCTCATCTTTCATTTCCTGATCACCCAATATATTCTAGCATAATTACGGCCGGTTTTTCCGCCGGAAAAACACGCGGCTGCGGCCTTTAAAAACGGCGGTTTTTCGCGGTATGATGTGGAACAAACAATAAGTATTGTTATATAATATATCAGAAAGGGTTAAGGCTATGGCACGTTACGTTTACGACAGATATAACAGAAGATACCGCAAGCAGTCCAATTTCCCCTGGGCGCTTATCTTTTTCTTCCTGATGACCTCAGGATTCCTGGAAGTAGCGTTTGATTTCGCCGGCAGCCTTATCGATCTGATTATGATAGCAGCAGGCATTCTAATCGTGTTTGGCATCCCCATCGCCATGTTCGTGGGCTTCATCGTTCTGATTGGCAAGCTCATCGGCGCGATCGGGCAGAAGAAGAAAGTATCCCGCTCAGCTACCAGTGTTTCCACCAAGGAACTGCTGAGCATTTTCCAGTCCTATTTCGAGTACAACGATAAGCTTTACATCGACAAGGATACCTACATCGTCAAGACCAGCGCGGCCGGAGAATCCCTGGAGGATTACGACCTGTTCATGAACGACGAATACGTCTCCGACCTCAAGCTGTTCGCCAACAGCTTCCCGTCCGGATTCAACAGCTTCGCCAACGTGGTCAAGGACCTGACTTCCAGCAAGAAGAACAAGAAGAAGAAAAAGCAGGAAGTCGAGCAGCCGACTGTCAAGGAAGAGAAGAAGGAAGAACCGCAGGTCACTACCGACTGCGCCTTCTACATCAGCCGTCTGACCTCCCTTTCCAGCAGCATCTCCAACCAGCAGATCCGCGAAGGTCTGGCCGAAAGCATCAAGTACCTCAACCAGATCAAGAAGATCGAAGACGAGTTCAGCGAGTGCAAGAACAAGACCACCAAGCTGTATCAGTACTACCTGCCGATGCTGACGGACATCCTGCAGAACTACGTCCGCCTCAGCTCCAATACCTTTGAAAGTGAAGATCTCAAGGCCAGCGAGGACCGCCTGCTGAAGACCATCGTTCTGATCAACGGCGCTCTGAAGACCATCTCCTCATCGCTGACTGAAGATTACTATACCGACCTCAAGGTCGACATGAAGACTCTGGAATCCGTCCTGAAGAAGGACGGCCTGGTCGATGAACTTAACCAGACCGGTTTAAAGGAGGGCGAATAATGGCTACCAATAAGAGCTGGAACGATTCCCTTGACGAACTGCTGGCCAAGCTGAACAACGGCGATTTCGTTGATCAGTCGGTCAATGAATTTGCCCGCACCGTCAACCGCACAACTTCAAGCACCTCCAGCGGTACATCATCCCGCTATACTTCCTCTACCTACCGCTCAGTCATTCCGCACGTCAACCGGACGATCGAGAGCACCAACTATGCCTCCCGCTACCTGATGGTGGTCACCTGCATGGAAAACATCGTCTACGGCAAGTACCCCGCCAGCAAGAAGGACGGCTATTCCCAGTGCATCGCCCGCTACATCGAGGAATGCAAGAACCATTCCAACAACCTCAAGTCGGTTGAGGAATCGGTCAACAACGACATGAACGAATACAAGACCAAGGTCAACGCCGCGACGGTCGACGGTTTCCTGCAGGGTTACTACGATGCCCTGCTGATGGTAAAGAAGCTGCTTTACAACTCAAAGCTGGCCCGTCTGCAGGTTCTGACGAATAAGGTGAGCAGATAATGGCTAAGTCAAGAGAAGAAGAGAAGAGAGAGCTGATGGAGAAGGTCTTCGGCAAGGATGCCCCCAACCGCAAGCTCACTCCCGAAGACAAGGAAACCCTGAAAAAGAACCCGTTTACCGGCGAGGATCTCGACGCCGAACTGGAAAAGCTGAAACAGAACAGCGAAATCATCAACAAGCAGTTTGAGGAGATCAACAACCTCTTCACCGACAGCGGACTGGACGAGCTGTCGCAGAGTCTGAAGGACGACTTCGGCAGCGATTTTGACATGGGCAAGGAGGAAAGCCTCAACATCGTCTACGACCAGAACTCCCTGGGCGAGAAATTCACCGCCATCGAAGCGGCCGTAGGCGAGGAAGTGCTCTGCCAGGACGAATACCTGCAGTCCCTCTCCAAGGCCTTCCGCCGTCCCTTCGTCATGGGCCAGCAGCCCAGCGGCCTCAACTGCGCCATTCTGATCACCGGCGCCAACGACACCGGCCGCCACACTTCCGTGGAGCAGATGGTCAAACAGCTCAAGGCCAACGGCTTAATGGCCAATGACAGCATCGCCACCATCGACCTGGAGAAATACGCCAGCAAGGAAGACGAGAACAACTTCATCATCGACCTCTACGGCGCCATCAACAACAGCCAGGTCATCCTCTTCGACAACATCCAGTACTGCTCAGCCAGCTATCTGACCTACATTGAAGAGATCCTTCTGGAAAGCAGGCTCAGTCTTTCCAAGCGCTACATCCTCAACAACAAGCAGCTGGTGGAGACCACCAACTCGCTGGCCAAGAACACCATCAAGCAGCTGAGCTTTGCCGGCAAGTACCTGATCTTCATCACCTCGCTGAAGACCAGCAAGCTGCTCAACGTCGTCGGCTCCCGTTTCATCAACAACCTCTCCGATTCCCTGGTCACCCGGGATCTGAGCGTTGATGACATGATCAAAATCTTCCCCAGGAAGCTGGGCGCTCTGAAGACCCGCTGCCTGACCACGCTGAACCTGTTACTGGAAGCCGATGAGTCGATGAACGACTACATCCGCGACCGCTACAACGGCGAAAACGCCGGC
>JAGAFL010000144.1:0-3191 GCA_017612595.1 Erysipelotrichaceae bacterium
CAGCTGATGAATCCCATGGATCTGAGAGTTTCTACTTCCTGCGGTTCAAAGCCGCCCTCCGGACCGCTGACCGATGTCAGGTCACGGTCATCGCAGAGATCGATCAGATGCGTGCCTTCTTCGTTTTCATAGGCCAGCAGGTTATTATCGGAAAGATAATGACCGATGTCTGTGAGCTCAATGGGCGCCTCAACCGTGCAGACGCTGGTACGGTTGGACTGCTGGCAGGCTTCCAGGGCGATCTTGTTCCATCTTGCCAGCTTCTTTTCGATTTCCCGGGCATCCGGATGGACGATGGTCCGCCGGGAAATGACCGGCACGATGCGGTCAGCACCCAGTTCGGCCGCCTTCTGGATCAGCAGTTCCCATTTTTCCCGCTTTATCAGACAGGGACAGCAGGTGATCTTCCCGCCTTTGCTTTCTCCCTGGAGTTCTTCGGTGATCTCGGCTTCCACCTTCTCGCCGAGCTGAAGTCGGGCAAGAAAAAGATGCCTGTCGCCGTCAACCAGCCTGATCTTATCACCGCTGCGGCAGCGCAGGACATTCTTCAGATGATGGGATACTTCCTCATTAAGGACCACGGTGCTTCCGCACTGCAGTTTTTCTTCCACAAAGTACTGACGCATCAGTCGCTCTTTCCTTCCTGAGCCATCTGCCTCAGCGACTTGATCTCATGGGGACGCAGACGCCGGTAGGAACCGGAAGGAAGCTGATCGTCGACGACCGTCCCGAACCGGGTACGGTGCAGCCTGGTCACCTCATGGCCGAGAGCTTCCATCATCCTTCTGACCTGGCGGTTGCGGCCTTCGTAGATGGTAATGTCCACGGTGCACTTGTCCGCTTCCCGGTCATAGTTGACCATCTGGACTTCGGAACGCATCGTCTTGACGCCGTCATCAAGCACGACTCCTCTTCTCAGGGTCAGAATCTCATTCTTATCCAGCACGCCCCTGACGGTCACGTGATAGGTCTTGGGTATGTGATACTTGGGATGGGTGAGCAGGTTGGCGAATTCGCCGTCATTGGTCAGGATCAGCAGGCCTGTTGAATCATAGTCCAGTCTTCCCACCGGAAAGATCCGCTCTGAACAGTCGATCAGATCGGTGACCTTGGCACGGTCGTGCTCATCGGCAGCGGTAGAGACATACTTGCGGGGCTTGTTAAGCAGGTAGTATACCAGTTCTTCCCGCTGCAGAGACCTGCCGTCGACGGTAATGATGTCGCTGTTGGAAACCTGGGTGCCCAGCGTGGTCACGGTTTCGCCGTTGACCTTTACCCGTCCCTGGGTTATCAGTTCCTCGGCCTTGCGCCGGGATGCCAGACCGGATCTGGCAATTACCTTCTGAAGACGCTCCATCAGTCAAACAGCTCTCCTTCCTCGCTTACCTTCTGGTAGTCGGGAAGCTTGGGCAGTTCGTCCAGGGAAGTCAGGGAGAAGGTGTCCATGAACTGCTCAGTCACTTCATAGGTATAGGGCAGTCCCGGGGTATCCAGACGGCCGGCTTCGCGGATCAGGTTGCGGGCCTGCAGCTTCTTGAGCATCATCTCGCAGCTTACGCCCCTGATCTCTTCGATCTCCACCCGGGTGATCGGCTGGTTATAGGCAATGATGGCCAGGGTCTCCAGGGCAGCCTGCGAGAACTGAATGGTGGTGTCCTGTTCAAAGAGCTTCTGGACATAGGGGTGGCAGAGAGCCTTGGAAACCAGCTTGTAGTGGCGGCCGTAGTAAACCGCCTCCATGCCGCGGTCTTCGTTCTGATTGTACTGCATGACGAACTCATCCATCATCGGCTGCAGGGATTCTTCATTTATGGCCAGGACATCCGCCAGCTGGGCCAGGGTAACGCCCTCATCGCCGCAGACAAACAGGATGCCTTCAATGATCGCTCTTAACTCGTTATTCATAATTCACACCTTTTCTGAAATATACTTCATCATCTCTGACCGCAAAGACCAGATAGCTGTTGTTTACCATGTTGAGGACGGCCAGGAAGGTGACGACGACATCATAGGCGTCCTTGCAGTCATCCATCATTTCCGTGAGCGTAAAGCTCTTCTTGTCGTCATAGCTGCGGTAGCGCTTCACCAGCTGCTTTTCGCGCTCTTCGGCCGTCGTGCGCTGAGTGGCAATGGAAACTTCATAGGGGTTGGCCATGGCATAGCGGTTAAGGACCCGCTTCATCGCCTTGATCAGTTCGTATGGCGAGGTTTCCTGATAGCTGGTTTCGCCATTGATCCAGTCATTGGCAATTTCCGACTGCACCTTGTCGTGCATCAGCGCCCGCTCCTTATAGAGCTGGTCAAACTGCACGGTTATTTCCTTGTACTTCTGATACTCGATCAGCCGCTGGACCAGATCCATCTTCTGCTCCTCATAGTCGTCGATGAGTTCGCTTTCCTGCGCCGGCAAGAGCTTCTTGCTCTTGTATTCGATCAGCCCGGCCAGTTCGCTGAGGTACTCGGAAGCCACATCAAGACGCATCTGCTGCATCTGGTGGATGTAGTCGATGTACTGATCGGCCAGCTGGGAAATGTCCAGATCAAAGATATCAAGATCCTTCTCCTTGATCAGATGGATCATCAGGTCCAGCGGTCCGTCGAACTTATCGATCGTCACAACAAAAGACATGGCATTTACCTCGCCTTAAAAGTATAGCACATCTGAAGGGCCGATTGAACAGCGTTTCCATAAGAAAAGGGGCTCGCCCTGGCGGCGACCCCTCTTATGAATGCGTTTTACAGCGAAGTACTCAGCACGATCAGCAGCAGTCCGACAAAGTAGGTAAGGCTGTTGGCCCTTACCAGCCATCTGTTCTCTCCGAAAACATAGTTATAGAGGGTAAGAATGATGTCGGAGATCATGAACAGGAAGGAACCGATGCCCATGACCCTGTAGGCGGATCCTGCCGGTGCCAGCATAAACAGCGCCAGACCGGTAATGCCGTGGGTATAGATCGAAGACAGATAGAAAGTCATCGGCCATTTCATCTTGCCGAGTTTGAACCTATTCGGCCATTTGCTGCAGGCAAAGATGAAAGCTCCCAGCATCAGCGCGACGACCAGGAATACCCAGCCGAAATCCCGGAATCTGTAACCCATGTCACAGATGACCATCATTTCGTAGAAGATGAAGCAGACGTTACCGGCCAGAAAGAAGTCGCCTCCCCGGTTGAAGTCAAACACCAGGAAGA
>JAGAFL010000145.1:0-12924 GCA_017612595.1 Erysipelotrichaceae bacterium
GGTGGCGCAGTTCTGGGGGATGCCGTTGTCGCCGGCATGGATGGTCATGTTCATGCCCTTTTCGCGGGGTGAAACGAACAGTTCGGCGTACTCCTTCATCGGTACGCTGTCCTCAAAGCCGGCCAGGTCCAGTCCGACGATGCCGTCATCACTGTAGTATTCCTCAAAGAGGCGGACGGTTTCGAAGTTCTCCTCGCGGTTGGCGTTGTTGAGGGCGATCATGCAGCAGAGGATGATGTTGGTCTTGATCTGCGGGAAGTCGATGGCTGCCTGCCTTCTGCCTTCCAGCACGGCATCGATGGCGCCGCGCTGGCTGAGCTGTTTCTGAGTGTGCAGCTGGGGAGCGAAGCGGATCTCCACGTAGTCATAGGTGTCGGCGACGTTCTGGATGGTTGTATAGGTGATCTCCTTCAAGGCGTCGAAGTCCTGCAGAATGGCCGTATTGAGGTCAAAGCGGGAAAGGTATTCGCCGACATCGCCGCAGTTGGCAGTCCTGATCAGATAGGCCTTGAAGTCTTCCAGTGAGTGCGCCGGCATTTCAATGCCGCGCTCCTGCGCCAGTTTCCAGGTGACTTCCGGCACCATGGAGCCGTCAAGATGAAAGTGCAGGTCAGCTTTTGGGAAAGGGTATTTCATGATTTATCCTCCTGATGATGGCTATATTATATCATGCCCGGTCAGCCGGTAGTATAATGGAGATGGAGGAATTCTATCATGATCATTCAGAGCACAAACGTCTACTATCAGGAAAAACTGCAGCCTCTGCAGGTGGAGATCACCGGCAGCAAGATCACTTCCGTCATGCCCTACGGGGTCGAGAAGGTCGATGTCGACTACGGCGACAGCTGGATCCTGCCGGGCCTGATCGACATTCACAATCACGGCTTCAAGGGCCTGGACGCCAACCACGCCACCAGAGCCTGGGTCAGGGAGTGGATGGAGAATCTGCCGACTGAAGGCGTCACCTCGACCCTGCCGACCACCAGCAGCGCCAGACATGAAGACATCCTTAACGGCATGCGGGAGATCGCCGCGGCCTTTGAGGAAGACTATAAGGGCGCCAACATTCTGGGCATCTACTCCGAAGGACCGTTCATGTGCGAGAAGTACCGCGGTGCTCAGGATCTGGCCAACAAGACCGTTCCCACCCGAGAGATCATCGATGAATACCTGGAAGCTTCCAAGGGTCTGCTTCTCTATGTCATGGTGGCTCCGGAGGAACTGCCGGACATGGACGTCATCAAATACTGCGTCTCCAAGGGCCTGAAGGTGGCCATCGGCCACAGCGGCGCCGACTTTGAGACCTGCACGAAAGCCCGCAACGCCGGGGCAAAGGCCTTTACCCATACCTATAACGGCATGCGCGGCCTGCATCACCGGGAGCCGGGAACCCTGGGAGCGGCCATGTACTATGATGACATGTACGCTGAGCTGATCGGTGACGGCGTGCACGTCAGCTTCCCCAGCTGCAGCATTCTGGCCCGCATCAAGGGCAAGGACAGACTGATCTCCATCACTGACTCGGTAGCCATCAAGGGCCTGCCGGTCGGCGAGGTCATGGACCGCGATTCCGGCGTCAAGGTAAGGATCTGCGAGGACGGCGTCGGCCGGCTGGAAAACGGCACGATCGCCGGCAGCTGCAACCGCCTGAACACCGTTTTAAGAAGAGAGATCGAAAAGGCCGGCATCGACGTGGTCACCGCCATTAACTCCTGCACAGCCAACCCCGCCTGCCTGTTAGGCTACGATTACTGCAAGGGCTACATCAAGGAAAACTACGACGCCGACATCGTCGTACTGGACAGGCAGTTTGAACCGATCCAGACCTACGTCATGGGCGAGGAAATGCTGAAGAAATAGACAGAAAAGAAACCGTCAGAAAACGGCACCGATTGAAGTGCCGTTTTTCTCTGGCTTCAGATCGCGTACTGGCTCTGGAAGAGCTCGTAGTAGAAACCCTTCTGTTCCAGCAGCGAGCGGTGGGTACCCTGCTCGATGATCTGACCGTCCTTCAGAACCAGGATCAGGTCAGCGTCGACGATGGTCGAAAGCCGGTGAGCGATGACGAAGCAGGTCCGTCCGGCCATCAGCCGGTCCATGGCCTTCTGCAATAGCAGCTCGGTTCGGGTATCGACGTTGGAAGTCGCCTCGTCCAGGATCAGCAGCGGCCTGTCGGCCAGCAGGGCCCGGGCAATGGTGAGCAGCTGCTTCTGGCCGGAAGAGACGGCGGTGCTGTCTTCGGAGATCACGGTGTCGTAGCCCTGCGGCAGCCGGCGGATGAAGTGATCGCAATAGGCGCAGTCACAGGCCCACTCGATCTGTTCGCGGGTCGCCTGGGGCGAACCGTAGGCGACGTTCTGAGCCACGGTTCCCTTGAACAGCCAGGTGTCCTGCAGGACCATGGCAAACTGCCGGCGGTCTTCCGAGCGGGAGAGGGCGCTGATGTCCTGACCGTCGATCAGGATCTTTCCGGAATTGATGTCGTAGAAGCGCATCAGCAGGTTGACGATGGTCGTCTTGCCGGCCCCGGTCGGACCTACGAT
The DNA here is from genome assembly GCA_017612595.1 of Erysipelotrichaceae bacterium. Classification (GTDB taxonomy): domain Bacteria; phylum Bacillota_I; class Bacilli_A; order Erysipelotrichales; family Erysipelotrichaceae; genus UBA1783. Next base: position 2,544 of record JAGAFL010000145.1, read on the forward strand.
GGCCACCTTCTGGCCGGGCTTGACGTCGATGTTGAGATCCCTGATCAGCGGCTTGGCCGGATCGTAGGAGAAGTCGACGTGGCACAGCTGGACCCGTCCGCGGACCGGTGCCTCCATCTTTCCCTCGGGGTTGATCTCCTCCGGCAGATCGAGCATGTCGAAGACGCGCTTGGCGGCCGACTTGATCTGCTGGATGTAGCCTAAGCCGAAGGCGATGCGCTCCAGCGGTGAGGAGAACTGATGGGAGAACAGGATGACGGTGACCACGGTGCCGATGGGCACGCCGCGGTTGATGATCAGCCAGCCGCCCACGACGGCCACGGCGATGTAGGCCAGGGCGTTGACGAAGGCGATCACCGGCTGAACGATCGAGGACAGGAAGTTGCCGAAGATGCCGTTGCGCTGATGCTGCTGGGACAGCTCGTCATACTTCTGCTGCATGTAATCTTCCCGGTTGAAGGCCTTGGTAGTGGGATAGTTGGTATAGGCTTCCTCCGCCAGGGAGGTCAGCTTGCCGCCCAGGCTGAAGTGGGCGTCCCAGTGCTCCTCGCCCAGTGTTGCCATCCGGGCGGACAGCAGTACGGCCAGCGGCGAGAGCAGAATGACGGGAATGGCCATGCGCCAGTCGGTCACCAGCAGCATCACCGCGATGACGATGATCTGCAGGAAGCCGGACAGAAGGATGTGCACGATGGCATAGATGCTGTCGGCCATGGTGCCGACGTCTTCCATCATCCTTTCGATGATGTCTCCGGCCGCGGTTGTGTCCATGTAGGACACCGGCAGCCTGCGCAGCTTGTCGGACAGCCGGATGCGCATGCCGGCGCAGAAGTAGCGGCTGACGACATTGCTGAGCAGGTAGTATTCGCCATAGGAAAGGCCGGATTGCAGCCCGTAGACCGCAAAGAGCAGTACCAGCTGGGGAAGCAGGCTGGCGGCCAGGCCTTCATACGGTTCACTGGTCCATTCATACAGGCGGTTGATCAGACTGCCGAGCAGCTGGGGTCCGGCTACCGAGCAGCCGATCAGCAACAGGCACAGCAGTCCGCAGAGCAGGATCCAGCCCCTGAGCGGCCAGATCTCCCGGATCAGCCGCTTGCCGGTCTGATCAAAGAGCCGGCGCTTTTCTCTGGACTTGCCGGTTTCTTCCCTTGCTTCGTTCTTTTCGTTCAGTTCGGTCTGACTCATGCGGCCTCACCTCCTGTCTGAGAAAGATAGATTTCCTTATAGATCCCGCAGCTTTCCAGCAGCTCTTCATGGCTGCCGGCGCCGACCAGGGCACCGTCGGCCATGACGAAGATCCGGTCAGAGTGCATGGCGGAGACCACCCGCTGGGTGATCACGATGCGGGTCTTGCCCGCCAGTTTTTCGTTGAGAGCCTTACGGACCCTGGCTTCGGTGAGGAAGTCCAGAGCCGAGAAGGAGTCGTCAAAGATGTAGATGGAGGCGTCCTTGAGGATGGCCCGGGCAATGGCCAAACGCTGCTTCTGGCCGCCGGAAATGTTGGCGGCGGCCTGTTCCAGCCTGAACTGCAGTCCTTCGGGCTTTTCCCTGACGAAGTCAGCCAGCTGGGCCAGCTCCAGCGCCTGCCAGAGCTCTTCGTCGGTGGCTTCGGGCCTGCCCATGCGCAGGTTTTCGGCAATGGTGCCGGCATAGAGCATCGACTTCTGCAGGGCGCAGCTGACGTTGCTGCGGACATCCTTGGGCGAAAGTTCCCGGCTGTCACGGCCGTCGAAGCGCACCGCTCCCTCGCTGGGCTTGCGGAAGTCCAGCAGCAGCTGGGCCAGCGTGGACTTGCCGGAACCGGTGCCGCCGATGATGGACACCCACTGACCGGCTTTGATGTGCAGGTCGACATCGCTTAAAGCAGGCAGAGAGCTGCCGGGGTAGGTGAAGGAAAGATGGTCGACGTCAATGTCGCCCGAGAAGGTCAGTCCTTCGGCGGGGCGGTCATCTTCCAGATCGGTCGATTCGGTGATCTGGCTCAGCCGGCGGACCGCTACCCGGATATGGGGCACCATGACGATGTCGTAGGAAACGGCAATGATGGCTCCCAGGATGATGCTGATGTACTGGATGATGGCGAAGATGTCGCCGGCCGACAGGCCGCTGCCTCTTTCCAGGCGTACGCCGCCCAGATATACCACCAGCAGAGCGGCGGTATTGAGCACGAAGGCGGCCAGCGGATCGATGATCTCCATGCGGACGTTGGCCTTGATGATGTTGTCGGCCATGACGCGGGTGGCTTCGGTGATCTTCTCGTGAGCCTGAAGCTCGCGGTCAAAGGCGCGGATGACCCGGATGCCTCTCAGCCGCTGGCGGACCAGGTCGTTCTGCTTATCGCAATATTCATCGGAGACGTCCCAGAGATGCTCGATCTTTTTGCTCATGGTCAGCACCAGGATGATCAGCAGCGGCACGGCGCACAAGACGACCAGCGACAGGCGGACATCCTTGCGCATGCACAGAAAGACGCCGCCGGCAAACATCAGCGGAATGATGAGAATGCCGCCGCACAGCGCCGAGATTATCCAGTTGAGGGTACCGACGTCATGGGTAGAGCGGGTAACCAGATTGGAAGGCCCGATGCGGCTGACTTCGGCCAGGGTCATGGTGTGGACCTTGGCAAACAGAGCGGAACGCAGGGACCAGGTATATCCGGCAACGACGTGATAGACCACCCAGTAGCCGCCGGCCACCGAGGCCAGGGAGGCCACGGAGACCGCCAGCATCCAGGCGGCGGTTGAAAGAATGTAGCCGAAGGTGTCGGCTTCGGCGGCGCCGTAAACGCCCTTGTCCAGTACGTCGGACATCAGCGTCGTCAGTAACAGGTCACAGACGGCCGAGATCGCCATCAACAGGGTGGCCAGGGCCATCTTTCCCCGGTAGGGTTTAAGATAGATCAGTAACTTACGCATAACAAACTCCTCCTTTCCGGAGGTATCCAGGCGGAATGCCGGTCATGACCGGCTTCCGCAGTAAAGCACTTATTTCAATTGTCTGATTAAAGCGCCTGAAGTCTGCCGTTTTCCAGGGAGACTATCCGGGTGGCCACTTCATCGATGAACTTGCGGTCGTGGCTGACGGCGATGATGCAGCCGCCGTAGTTCACCAGCATCTGCCGCACCCGGGGCCCGCTGAGCGGGGAGAGGTTGCGGGTCGGTTCGTCCAGCAGCAGGACGTCGCAGCCTTCGACGATCAGCTTCAGCAGCAGCAGCTTGCACTTCTGTCCCTCGGACAGTGAGTCAATGGTGTGGCTCATCTCCTCGGTGGTGAAGCGCAGGGCGCCCAGGTAGCTGTTGACCAGCCCGTCGGTTTCCCTGAGCCTTTCGGGGTTCAGGAAGGCGGTGGGCGTCAGCGAATAGTCCATGACTTCCCGGTAGTTCTGGGGCATGTAGCCGACCTTCAGCTCGCTCTTGCCTTCCAGCTGTTTCCTGATGATCCGCATCAGCGTGGTCTTGCCGGCGCCGTTAGGCCCGATCAGACACAGCTTGTCGCCGCCGCTGACGTAAAGCGACAGGTCCTCAGCCAACAGCTTGTCCCCGGCTCTGAGTTCATCCAGATGCAGGTCAACGATGACCTTGGAGGGATTGAGGCTGACCGGCGGGAAGAAGATGTCAATGGCTTCTTCAGGATCGTATCTTTCGGTCAGGTTCTCCCGCTTTTCCTCCATCCGGCGTCCCAGGGACATGACGGCATGCATCTTCTTCTTCAGCAGCCGTCCGGAATGGGGGTCCTGGCGGGTGATGGTCGCCTGATCGTGCTGGACCCGCTGGTAGATCCGCCGGTATTTCTCCATCTGGGCCCGGAAGGCGGCGTTTTCCTTGGCGGCGATGGCGTTGTTGCGCTCGATGCCGTGCAGACGCTGCTGGGCATACTGCCGGTAGGGCAGATGGGCGGCGGTTATGTGAGGCAGCTGCTTGCGCCGCAGCTGCTCGATGTGCACGATGCCTTCGGCGCAGTTTTCCAGCAGGGCCTCGTCGTGGCTGATGAACATGATCGCCCGTGGTGAAGTTGAAATGAACTGTTCCAGCCAGATGATGGTCGGCAGGTCCAGGTCATTGGTCGGCTCGTCCAATAGCAGGATGTCATGATCGCCATACAGCAGCCTGGCCAGAGCGACGCGCACCCGCTCGCCGCCGGAGAGGGTCTCAATCACTCTTTCCAGCATCTCCTCATCCAGGCTGACCTGCCTGAGAGCCTGCAGGATCCGGCTGTAGTTTTCGTAATGGGAATCCTGGTCGGGTCCCTCAGCGCTAATGTACTGCAGTACGGTCCGGTCATGATAGGCCGCATCGATGGTCTGGGGCAGATAGCCGACCGGGCCGTCGGCGGTTATCTGACCGCTGTAGCTGACATAGTCGGAAACGTCCTGGCCGGCCATGATCTTCAGCAGCGTGCTCTTGCCGTTGCCTTCCTCGCCGATCAGGGCGATGTGTTCGCCCGCATTCAAAACAAAGCTGAATCCATCGATCAGCTTTCTTCCCTTATGGGTCGTAACGCTTAGATTGTTGATTTTGAGCATGATGAAAATAACCTCCTTATCCGTATATTCAAGACAATCGGGTTAGAGTTTCATCTTCTCACCTCCGAAATCATTATAAAGAGATGAAAAAGGAACCGCAATAGCGGTTCCGGCATTCTTTTCCGTTTTTAGTATTTACAGGCTGTTTACCTCGTCCAGAGTGGGAATGGAATCGGCGGCGCCCCTTCTGGTAACGGTGATGGAAGCGGCCTTGGCGGCCAGACGCAGGCACTCGGCAACGTCATGGCCCTGGGAAAGGCCGTAGCTGAAGTAGCCCATGAAGGTGTCGCCGGCGCCGACGGTGTCAATGGCGTTGACCTTGAAGGCCGGCTGGAACAGCCGTTTTTCAGCGTCCTGGTAGTAGGCCCCCTGGGCCCCGACGGTCATGACCAATCTGGCTTCGGGATACTTAACGCGGAACTGGGCCAGGATGTCGTCAAACTCCTGCTTGCCGGTCAGGGCGGCGCCTTCGACTTCGTTGATGAAGAAGTAGTCGACCTTGTCTAAGGGATAGGTGAACAGCAGGTCGTTGACCGGCGAGGGGTTGAGCATGACGGTCAGGCCCTTCTCATGAGCCTTCTCGATGACCTTGGCGTTGTTGTTGATCTCGTTCTGCAGGATGATCAGGTCACCCGCATGGAAATGTGAAAGCACTTCGTCAATGTAGTCTTCGGTGATGGACTGGTTGGAGCCGCCGTAGATGAAGATGGCGTTTTCGCCCTTCTCGTCGATCTGAATGACGGCGTGGCCGTTGGGCTCATCGACGTGATTGAGGTAGGTCATGTCCACGCCGTTTTCCGCAAGGACCTTTTCCAAAAGGGCGGCGTCGTTGCCGATGTTGCCGGCCAGAAAGACGTGAGCGCTGCTTCTGGCCAGGGCGATGGCGGCGTTTAAGCCCTTGCCGCCGGCTACGACCGTGTACTCGTCAGCGAAGGTCGTTTCCTTGGGCGCGCAGATGTGATGCATGTGATAGTCATGGTCGATGTTAAGAGAACCGAATACCAGTATTTCCATTATTTATATCTCCTGTATCTGTCAGTGAAATTATACCATATCCAATTGCGGCGATGAAGAAAGTCAGTTCTGTTCAGCCGGTTTTTCCAGATCGTACTGCAGCAGTTCGACGACGATGTCTCCGGTGTCTTCGTAATAGACTTCCAGCTGCCCGGCGGAAGTAAAGCCGTGACGCTGATAAAGCTTCAATGCCGGCAGGTTGCCACAGACGACGTCCAGGTGGATGACCCTGGCCATCCTGCGGGCTTCTTCAAGCAGATAGTCCATCAGGATCCCACTGACGCCCTGGTGCCGGAATGCGGGAGAGACAGCCAGCAGATGAACGATGGCGACCTCTTCGTCAGGGACCTTCCTGGCCCAATTGCCGGCCTTGTACATTTCCTCTTCGCCCAAGGAAAGAACGGCTGCCCCGGCGATCTGACCGTCCTGACAGACCAGCAGGAATTCGCCCTTTTCCAGATGGCTCCTGATGTCATCTTCGGAAGGATAAATCCCCTTGGTCCAGTCGGGACCGTACTGATCATGGCTCTGCTGATCGATGACCGCATCGTAGAAGCCATACAGTCTTTCCAGGTCGGTGATGTCGGCTCTTCTGGTGATCATGGCATGATACCTCCTGTTTTCTAAGACCACTATAGACAAAAAGACCCGACTTATCAAGAAAGCCGGAAAAGCGGTGAACGCCTGTGCAAATCCGGCAGGCGCACCGGCAATATCATGATATAATTAACTTACTGATATTCAGGAGGTTTTATTATGAAACTCTATAACACTTACAGCCTGCAGGTCGAGGACTTCAAGCCCATCAGGGAAGGGGAAGTCAGCATGTATGTCTGCGGACCGACGGTCTACAACCATGCCCATGTCGGCAACGCCCGTCCCATCGTCGTTTTCGACACTTTGAGAAGAGTGCTGGAAGCCTGCGGCTATAAGGTCACATATGTATCCAACTTCACCGACGTCGATGACAAGATCATCAACAAGGCCATCGAGGACGGCACCGACGAGAAGACCGTCGCCGAGACCTACATCGACGCCTACAACAATGTCCGCTCCCAGCTCAACGTCATCCCTCTGGACGCCACGCCCCGAGTGACCAGGACCATGGATGAGATCATCGCCTTCATCGATCAGCTGGTAAAGGAAGGCGCCGCCTATGAAGTCAACGGCGACGTCTACTTCTCCGTTGACGCCGATTCCAAGTACGGCGAGCTGTCCCATCAGCGCGTTGATGAGCTGCAGGTCGGCGCCCGCGTCGAGGAAAACAGCCAGAAGAAGAACCCGCTGGACTTCGCCTTATGGAAGAAGACGGAAAAGGGCATCCAGTGGGATTCCCCCTGGGGAAGAGGAAGACCGGGCTGGCATACCGAATGCGTCGTGATGATCGGCAAGCAGTTCGGCCAGGGCATGATCGACATTCACGGCGGCGGCAAGGACCTCAAGTTCCCGCACCATGAAAACGAAGTCGCCCAGTCGGAGATCGTCAACCACCACCATCTGGCCAACTACTGGATCCACAACGGCATGCTGGCATTCGACGGCGAGAAGATGAGCAAGTCGCTGGGCAACGTCCGGCTGGCCAAGGACGTCATCGGCCAGCTGGGCGCCAATCTGACCCGCTACTTCCTTTTATCCGTGCGCTACCGCGACGTGCTGAACTTCACCGATGACGCCATCGCCGCGGCCCGCAGCGAGCTGGACAAGATCGTTCAGGCGCTCAAGCAGGTGGAGATCAGGGCGCAGCTGGGCCAGCTGGAACTCAACGAAAGCTACAACGTCGACCGCTACAATGAATTCATGCAGGACATGGAAGATGACCTGAATACCCCCAACGCCTATACGGTGATCATCGACGTGGTCAAGCAGCTCAACCAGGCCCTGCGCAGCCGGGAAGTCGACAGCGACATCGTCTCCAAGAACTACAACGCCTTAAGGATGATGCTGGACATTTTGGGCATCAAGATCGATAAGATCGTGATGAGCGAAGAAGATAAGAATCTGTATAAGCAGTGGCTGGCCGCCAAGAGCGCCAAGGATTTCGCCACGGCGGACGTTCTGAGGGAACAGCTGCAGCAGCGCGGCGTCATGTAGGATGAACGGAATACTTAATCAGTACAGTCCGCTGGCGCTGGCCTTCATCGGCGACGCCCATTACAACCTGACGGTCAAGCGCCGGGCCGTGGAGAAGGAAACCCGGATCAACGGCATGCAGAAGTACGCCGCTGATTACTGTTCCGCCCGCCGGCAGGCGCAGATCGCTCACCGGCTGCTGGAAGAGGGCCTGCTGACCGCTGAGGAAGAGGAGATCTACAAAAAGGGACGCAATGCCAAGGGGCACGGCGCCCCGAAGAATACCGACATTCTGACTTACCGGTCGTCGACCGGTTTTGAGGCCGTCTGGGGCTACTGGTATCTGACCGGTCAGCAGCAGCGCATGGAACAGATATGGGACTTAATTGAAACCATCGGGGACTAGAAGTATGGCACAATATGTTTACGGGAAAAACGTGATCATCAGCCTGCTGAAGGCAGGCCGGAAGGTTGAGAAGCTCTGGATGCAGAAGGGTCATAAGGACGCCGAGCTGGAAGAACTGGCCCGCAGCTGCCATCTAGCCATCGACCGGGCGGACAAGAGACAGCTGGACCGGATGGTCGCCGGCAACCATCAGGGCTACGTGGCCCTGGTGGAAGAGTATCAGACCTGCACTCTGAAAGAGCTGCTGGAGGGCATCAGCGATGACCATCAGCCGTTATTGGTCGCTTTGGACCAGCTTCAGGATCCCCACAACCTGGGGGCCATCCTGAGAACGGCCGCCTGCGCGGGCGCTGACGGTCTGATCATCGAGAAGAACCGCTCCGTCTCTCTCAACGCCACTGTCGCCAAGGTATCGACCGGGGCCATCGACATCATACCGGTCGCCGAGGTCACCAACCTCTCCCAGGCGCTGATCGCCCTGAAGAAGGAAGGCTACTGGGTCGTCGGCACTTCCCTGAAGGCTGACCGCGACTACCGCAGCGTGGACTACGACATGCCGGTAGTCATGGTGGTCGGTTCGGAAGGCGAGGGCATGCGCAGGCTGGTGGAGGAAAACTGCGACATACTGGTGAAGATGCCGATGGAAAACGGCATGGAGTCGCTCAACGCCTCCGTGGCCGCCGGCATCATGATGTATCAGATCTACAACAGCCGCTTTCCCGTTAGATAAAGGGAAAGAGCATGACGGATGACAATGAATACGAACTTCTCTACATGTACCGCAAGGGCCAGCAGCAGGCCTTCGGGATGTTGCTGGAGATGGTTCACCCCTTTGTCATCAAGACCTACGCTTCCATGAAGGCCCACTGGCAGGCCTTTGAACCTGACGAGGCCATGCAGGCCGCCCGGCTGGGACTGCTCAACGCCGTCCATTATTACCGCGCTGACCGCCAGATGAGCCTGCGCAGCTTCATGCTGATGTGCATCGAACGCCAGATGCATTCCACCCTGCGTCACATCCGGCGCATCAGCCGCCAGGACTACCTCAGCCCGCTGTCGCTGGACAGGATGATCAGGGATACCGACGGACTTTACCTCAGCGATACCCTGAGCGCCGACGCTTCCCGGGACCCCGGCCAGCTCAGCCGCCACAATGCCCTGCTTCAGCAGATCTACCTGCTGCTGGAGGACTGTCCCAGGGACCGCCGGGTGCTGATCCTGCGCACTCAGGGCTACAGTTATCAGGAAACCGCGGACCTTCTGGGCATCAGTAAGAAGGACGTGGACAATTCCGTTCAGCGGATCCGCCGGAGAATTGCATATTTATTTGACTAATTCAGCCTCCCGTGCTACAGTATAGGTACCTTTAGGAGGTTTTTTTTATGAGCGATAAGGTGATACTGACCTGCAGCGAATGCCTATCCAGAAATTACACTACCACTCGTAACCGGAAAAACCGAACTGAACGGCTGGAGTTAGTAAAGTACTGTAAGAAATGTGGCAGGCATACGTTGCATAAGGAAACGAAGTAGGAGGCGTACCATGGCAAAGGAAAACAACAAGCAGACTAAGAGCAGCACATCCCTTTGGGAAAAGATCACCGGTTTCTTCACCGGTGTCCAGACGGAGGCCAAGAGAGTAAGATGGCCGAAGTTCTCTGAACTGATGAGCAACAGCGGAAAGGTCATCGTATTCTGCGTTCTTTTCGCGATCTTCTTCGTCATCTGCGATCTGCTGATCTCAGAGTTCCTGGTTCTGATCGGAGTAGGTAAGTAATGGACGAGAATAACAACACCGTAGAGACCCCCGTAACCAAGCCGGAAGACGAGAAGCACTGGTACGTAGTCAACACCTACGCCGGCCATGAGCGCAACGTCAAGGAAAGCCTGGAGACCAGGATCGCCAACGAAGAACTTCAGGACTACATCTTCCGCATCGTCATCGCCGAAGAGGAAGAGATCGACATCAAGAATGGCAAGCAGATCAAGAAGATCAGAAATCTGTTCCCCGGCTACCTGTTCGTGGAGATGATCATGACCGACAAGATCTGGTATGTCGTCCGTAACACTCCGGGCGTCACCGGATTCATCGGTTCATCGGGCGGCGGCGCCAAGCCGTTCTCCGTACCGGATGAGGAGATCGATCCGATCCTGCGCAAGCTGGGCCAGAACGACCACAAGATCGTCGTCAACTTCACGGTCGGCGACCGCGTCAAGATCCTGTCCGGCGCCTTCGTCAATGTGGAAGGCACCATTCAGAGCATGGACGACAGCTCGGAGACCGCCAGAGTTCTTTCCATCGTCTTCGGACGGGAGACTCCGGTCGAAGTCAGCTACGTCGATCTGGAAAAGGTAGACTGATCAGGA
>JAGAFL010000146.1:0-14360 GCA_017612595.1 Erysipelotrichaceae bacterium
CGAAGATCCGCCAGCACGCGCTGGAAAGAGGCCTTAAGGTCATTGATGCCACCTGCTCAGACGTTACGCGAAATGCCGAACTGTGTCAGAAGTATCTTGCCGAAGGCTATGATATAATATACATAGGCAAGGCCCGCCACCCCGAATCCGAAGCGGTGCTGGCCTTAAGCGAACGGATCCATCTGGTAACCAACATGCCGGATGTCGATTCTCTGCAGCTGGATAATCCCCGGATTCTGGTCACCAACCAGACGACGATGTCGCTGCTGGACACTGCTGATCTGATAGAACGGATCAGGGAGCGCTATCCTCAGTGCGAGGTCGTGGAGGAGATCTGCTCAGCCACCAGGCGCCGCCAGCAGGCCATTCTTGATCTTCAGGGCTATGATACGCTGATCGTGGTCGGCGATCCCAAGAGCAACAATACCGCCCAGCTGGCAGCCGTTGCCCAGGGACGGATCAGGCACATCTACAAAGTGGAAAAGGCTCAGGACCTGCTGCAATATGATCTTTCAGACAGCCGCAGAGTCGCCGTTACAGCCGGCGCTTCCACGCCGTCATATCTTACCGATCAGCTCATCAATTATCTGAGAACTTCCGATCCGCAGTATCTGCAGATCGATCTGAATAAAGTCATACAGTTACAGGAGGTGTAGCATGCAGACGATTATCTTTGTTAACTATCACGACTACAATGAGCAGCTGGCTGCCAATCAGCTTTACCGGCTGCTGCCCAACAGCGTCTATCTGGACGCCAACTGGCTGTGCTACACCGAACCGATGAAGTATTCCGACATGACGGTCAACATCATCATGGATAACCTGACCAACGCGATCAACAACTTCCTGATCGCCAGAAACTTTGATTATGTCGTCATCAACTTCCCCTTCAGCAATTCCAAGATGATCCATCAGCTCAACAGCCACCTGCACGGCACTGACTATTCGCTGCTGCTGTTCACGCTCAATAACACCAGCGCTCTGGAAGGCATTGAGCAGTTCGAATTGCTGAAATCGGAATACGAGGTCCACTATGAACCGATGAACGACAACAAGCTGCTGCGCTCCTCGCAGATCGACACTACCAACATGACCGCCTTCCGTATCGCCAAGACGATCCATGACATCGTCGTCGAGGGAAAGTAAGCAGTCATCATTATCATTGACAAAGACGGAGAGCCATGTGCTCTCCGTTTTCCATATGAAAAAGGCGCCTGGGCGCCCTTGATTCATTATTGTGATTCAGTTCTTGCTGCCGTCACTGACGGTCAGGTCGACATCCACATGGAAGTCAGTCTGCCACAGCTCCACTCCGGCATCCATCAGCATCCGCTTGGAAGCCTTTATGGCATCAGTCTCGGCATACTTGTCCGATTCGTAGATGACCTTCTTTATTCCTGACTGAATGATGGCCTTGGCGCATTCATTGCAGGGGAAAAGCGAGACATAGATGGTACATCCCGATACCTCGCGGGGAGAATTCAGAATGGCATTGAGTTCGGCATGAACGACATAGGCGTACTTGGTCTCCAGAAAACTTCCTTCCCGTTCCCAGGGGAATTCCTCATCATTGCAGCCGCGTGGCATGCCGTTGTAGCCGATGGAGACGATGCGGTGCATGTTATCGACGATGACAGCGCCGACGTTGGTGTTGGGGTCCTTGGAACGCAGAGCGCTCAGATGGGCCAGGGCCATGAAATACGTATCCCAGTCAATTACCTTTTTCATGATTAACTCCTCTCACTGTAATACTTATAGGTATCCCTGACGATCCTGTCAGCCAGGGAATCAAATCCGAAACTGCGGTATACCGAGGCAACGTCCCTGTCGGTCTGGTAGTAGAATTCGTTGAGACTGTTGTTGGTGATGCCGACATAGCCTATGGCGGATGCCAGTAACAGGCTGCAGACCGCTACGTTGATCCGCAGGTTTCTGGCCAGTTCGCTGTCGCACAGCACTGCCAGGAAGCCGCCGGTCACAAAGCCGGCTAGGTGGCTCATGAAGCTGACGTTGGGCAGAAACGAGATCATCACGTTGATGTACAGCGTGTTGAAGAAGCTGCGGCGGAAATAACTGTCCTTGAAGTAGCCCGATCTTATGTAATGGACCGTCATGGCTCCCAGAAAGCCGTACAGGCCTCCGGAAAGACCGACGCAGACCTTGTTGGGCCCGCCGACGAATTCCAGCAGGTTGCCCATGATGACCGACAGCAGCAGTATCGCCATCGATCTGCCGAAGCCATAGCGTTTTTCCATCGGACCGGCCAGGGAGAACAGCGAAGTCATGTTGCACATCAGATGGAGCGGTGAAACATGCACGAATCCGCTGGTCAGCAGCCGCCAGTACTGATTCAGGATGGTTATGAAAGCCTTGTAGTAGGCGCCGAAGGCAATGGCAGTATTGACAGCCGGGGTATTGAGCTGGATGGCCGAAATATTCACGGCTGCACAGATGAAGATGCAGATGGTTGCCGGAATCAGGAAGCTCTTGCACAGATATTCCTTCAGAACCGGACCGATCCGGCCGCCGTTACGGCGGCTCTTCATCGACCTGGCAACGATGTCCTTTTCCAGATTAACCAGTTCCTGCTGAGGGTCTTCGACATCGTAGACAACCGTTGAAAGCTGCGGAAAGCTCTTGGCGATGTCTTCGTCAAGTTCACATCCGGGATACAGGCGGATGTATCTGATTCCGTCGCTGGAATAAGATGTTGCCTGATCATTTAAGGATATGTCCAGCATCTTTCCCGGCTTCTGAGCCCTCAGAAGCTCGCTGATCCGCTTATAGGTCTGAAGGTTGCGGTTGCTGTTGAGGCGGCGGATGACATCTTCATCATCGTTTATGTGGATGACCTGAAACTCCTCTGACGCGTTGACCAGCCAGTAATCTTCCGGCTTGGCATTGCTCGGGAAGATCATGGAAACCCTCAGGTAGCCCCTGGTAAACACCAGATATCTCAGCAGCTGCAGGGACCATACTTTCTTGTTGATCTCCATCTATTTTCCCTCTTCTCTCAGTTTCTCCAGATACGCGGCAAAGTTATCGGGAAGCGGGGCATTGACCGTTATTCTCTCACCCGTGGTAGGATGAATGAAGGTCAGTTCAAAGGCATGCAGAAGCTGTCCGTCACCGCGGGCTCTCTTAGGTGCGTACTTCGGGTCGCCGACGATCGGATAGCCGATGTACTGCATGTGCACTCTTATCTGGTGAGTCCGGCCGGTCTTCAAATGGCATTCAATGAGGGTATTCTTTTTGAAGCGTTCACGGACAAAGAACTGGGTAACGGCGTCCTTGCCGTTCTTGTCAGTAACGGCCATGGACTGCCGGTCCAGCGGATTGCGGCCGATGGGAGCGTTGACGGTACCGCTGTCGTGCGGTATGACGCCGCTGACCAGCGCATAGTATTTACGGCTCATCGTCTTGTCCGCCAGCTGGTCGGCCAGCGCCTGATGGGCCTTATCGTTCTTGGCCATGATGATCAGACCGGTCGTATCCTTGTCGATCCGGTGGACGACGCCCGGGCGCATGACGCCGTTGATGCCGCTGAGATCGTGACAGTGGTAAAGAACGCCTTCGACCAGGGTATGCTCTTTTGTCGAGGCGCTGGGGTGGACGATCAGGCCCTTGGGCTTGTTGATGACGATGACATCATCGTCCTCGTAACGGATGTCCAGATCCATCGGATAAGGCTGGACGCTGTATTCCACGGCCTCGGGAACCTCAACGGTTATCTCGTCACCGTTTCTTAGCTTGTAGTTAGCCTTTACGACCTCATCGTTGACTTCCACCAGTCCGTCACTGATCAGCTGCTGCAGTCGGGTACGGGAAAAATCGACCTTGTCGTTCAGGGCCTTGTCGATCCTTAAGCCGGTCATGGCTTCATCAGCCGTAAAGTTGAGCACGCTCATGCCTTTTCCCTCCTGTCCAGCAGTATCGTCGCAGCAACGATGATTCCGCCCACAGTTATGCAGCTGTCGGCGATGTTGAAGATCGGAAAGTCATATCCGAAGATGTAGAAATCCAGAAAGTCAATGACTTCGCTCAGTCTGATGCGGTCAATCACGTTGCCGATGGCCCCGCCGGCGATCAGCAATAGACCGAGCTTTTCCCAAAAGCTGCACCTGCTGCGGCTGATGTAGATCACTATGACCACCACAGCCACGGCCGCGGTGATGATGAAGAAGAGCTTCTGCCCCTGCAGCAAGGACCAGGCAGCCCCGCTGTTGCGGGTATAGGTAATGTAAAAAAAGTTTCTGATCACTTCAATGCTCTGGTGAAGCGTCATCTTTGCGTTAACATATAGTTTTGACAGCTGATCGATCACGACCAGCAGAATGATGAACAGATAGTCTCTCGTTTTCATGATTTCACCTTTTCCATTATATCAAAACTTGTATGACAAAACAAAAAGCAGTAACATAGGGACAGGTGGTAAACATGATCAGAAACTTCTTTCTCCATCTTCATACCGTCAACACTCACCGCTTTCTGGTGTGCCGTTTCTGCTTCATGATGGGACTTTACCGTCAGGGCCTGCTCCATGACCTGTCCAAGTATTCGCCGGTGGAATTCTGGCCCGGCGTCCGCTATTTTCAGGGTAACCGCTCTCCCATCGACGCTGAGAGAAAGGAAAAGGGGTATTCCCTTGGCTGGCTGCATCACAAAGGCTATAACCGCCATCACTGGCAGTACTGGATGGATCAGAAAAACGGCAATCAAGTATACTTCATTGATCCGCCCATCCGCTACGTCAAGGAGATGGTCGCTGACCGCATCGCTGCCTGCATGGTTTACCAGAAGGAAAACTACCATCCGTCCAGCGCTCTGGAGTTTCTCCATAAGAGCCGGGAGACGCCTCTGATCCCGCAGAAGACGCGGGAAAAGCTGGAGGAATACCTGACCATCGTTGCCGAAAACGACCTCAGGACAGCCCTGCACATCATCAGGGGCTTGGATAAGGATCTCGATTAAGACAAATGACCGCTCAGCGGTCATTTTTTCATATGTCAATGTCCAGTTCCACCGGGCAGTGGTCTGATCCGGTGATCTCATCATGGATGATGCTGTCGGTCACCTTATCTCTGATCCGGTCGGAAACGATGAAATAATCGATCCGCCAGCCGGCATTGTTGGCCCGGGCATTGAAACGGTAGGACCACCATGAGTATCTGACGGTATCCGGATAAAGCCAGCGGAAGGTATCGGTATATCCGCTGTTAAGCAATTGGGTCATCTTTTCTCTTTCCTGATCGGAGAAACCGGCGCTGAAGTGGTTGGCAGCCGGATTTTTGATGTCGATCTCTTCGTGGGCGACATTGAGATCACCGCAGTAGATCACCGGCTTGCTCTCATTCAGCTTATTAAGGTGCTTAAGAAGATCTTCTTCCCACAGCATCCGGTAATCCAGCCTGGCCAGCTGCTCCTTGCTGTTGGGAACATAGGCGTTGACCAGATAGAAGCTGTTGTACTCCAGTGTCATTACCCTTCCTTCCCGGGGATGGATTCCGTTATCCTCAAAATCAAGCATGATGCTGATCGGTTCCTTCCTGCTGAAGACGGCCGTCGAACTGTAGCCTTTCCGCTCGGCTGAATGAAAATACTGATGATACCCGGGAAGATCCAGACTTACCTGATCCTGCTGGCATTTGGTCTCCTGCAGGCAGAAGATGTCAGCGTCAAGGCCATTGAACACTTCCAGAAAGTTCTTGCCTAAGACAGCTCTTAAGCCATTGACATTCCAGGAAACCAGCTTCATTCTTCTTCTCCGGTAAAGATGATATCCTCTACTTCGCCAATGTACATGGTGTGAGGAGCTTCGGTGGCGTAATATCTTTGCATGGCATCCTGGGGAATGACTGCCTGATCAAAGTCCTTCCAGTAGATCTTCCGGCATACGATCGTTGCCTTCGCTTCGGCAAAGCTGACGCTATCACCGCAGCTGACCGGCGTCAGGGACGTACGGGAAACCTTATCGATGTCCCGCCCACTGGTGCTGCCGAGCAGACCCAGATCACGCCGGTAGTTCTCGTCATAGAAACTGACGGTAAAATGATCATTGGCTTCCAGATACTGATGAGTGTAGCGGCAGGGTTTGATGTAGACCGTGACGATCGGCTTTGACCACAGCGTTCCCAGTGAGCCCCAGGAAACGGTCATGGTATTGAAGTCATCAATGTTTCCGCTGGTAACCAGCGCCCAATGCTTGTCGAACAGTTCAAACATCTTACTAATGGTATCCTTCATGCTGTCTCCTTCTTTCTTTTGGTCACATATACGGCATACCCGGGTTTCCCCGGCATTGCATGATATCTTAATTATGTTGTACTTAGATGTTACTTTCATTATAGAATACTTTCCTATGTTTCACCATAACATGCCATCAAATGAAAAGAATAAAACAAAAGAGGATTCGCCTTTGCAAATCCTCTTTCTCATATTCTAAGGTTTCAGTATGTTAGTTGTTGGCGATCTTTCTCTTCATTACTACGAAGATCATTCCCAGCAGACCGATTACAGTCATGCCGGCTCCGACGTAGAACTTGGTGTAGGAATCACCGGTCACCGGAACAGGTACGTATTTGTTAGTAATCGTCAGGGTGGTCTGGATCGATGTCGTTTCAGAAAGCTCATAGTTCGGAATATTGGCTTCTTTTACGGACCAGATATATTCATGACCCTTATCGTCGTATAATGACAGATTCTTCCATGTGTAAGTCCAACCGTCAGTGGCCGTAAGCTCGACTACAGCATCTTCCATGTCTTCGACAACTTCACCGTCACGCAGCAGGGTGACTTCAATGCTGTCAGGACGCACCTGGTTTTCATCATAGTTGTCATCCCAGTACTTAATGACCTCAATGTCAGCGATGGCAATGTTGGTGATGTCCTTGTCGCCCTTGCCGCTGTAGATGGTTCTGTAACCGTCGATCGGCTGTTCTTCAACACGGTAAGTATACTTGTTGCCTTCAGCATCGGTTTCAACCAGTTTCTTGAAGGTATATGTATCGCCGTCCCATACAGGTTCAACATTAAGTTTGGTTTCCTTGCCGTCAGCATCTATCTGATACAGATCCAGCTTAACAAGTGATTCGTTGTCATGCTGAGCGAGGATATCATACCAGGTCTTGGTTCCGACTAAATCGATGTAGTCAACGACCTGCTTGTTGATGATCTCATAACTGGTTACCGTACCGTTGGTTTCATAGGATACGTCGATCCAGTGGTCAACACGGCCTGACGGTTCAGCATCATTTACAGCATAATACTGAATCGGCAGATAGATGTCTACGACACCGTTAGCCTTCTGATAGGCCTTGACGCCGGTTTCCTTGCCGGTGTTAAGTTCCTTAGTCCAGCCGACTTCCGGAACTGCCTGATAGCCGTTGGCATCAAAGTTTTCAATCTTGATTTCAACTCCGTCAACGCTCAGGTGGCTGATGTGATAGAGTTCATCCGGTGTGCAGGTGATGACCTTAGCTTCGCCATAGGCTCTGCTTCTCCAGTCGCCCTGTTCGGAAATGGTTCCGCCAACGCCGCCTTCGATCAGCTCGTCAACGGTGCACTTCAGCAGCATCGGGACGATCTCGCCGAAGATGACGGTTGAGCATCTGGTGCCCATCCAGCCAATATCGAATCCGCTGGCGCTCAGGTCGGCGATACCGACGAAACCGCTCTGGAAGGTGTCATAGTCCTTGCCGGTTGCAAAGGCATGCAGCTTTCCGCCCTTTACCTCAAACTGAGTATACTTTACCGCAGTAGGATCAGTAGAAGTCAGTTTGACAGTATGGATGGTCTTTTCAATTCCCTCGCTGAGCATGACTGTTTCGATTCTCGGGTCACCGGACTGACCAACGATGTCGATGTCGACAAACGGAAGGACCATGTTGCCGGAAGTAGCTCCATCAATCTTGACGTTGATGTCGATGGAGACGCCGCCAATGCTGTGGGGGTAATCAACCGGTCCAACTTCAAGAGCGTCATCGTTATCCGGATTGTTCAGCAGGATACGCATCTTGTTTCCGGACTTGGTCTTGATCAGATCAACGTTGGAAACCGTCAGAGTGACGTCTCTCTTCTCACCGTAGTTATCCTTATCCAGCATGGTTGCGCCGTTCGGGAAGGTAACGGTGAAGTAGTGATCCGAAGTAACATTGCTGATCGTTGAAGAAGCAATGGTCGGATAGTAATAGATGCCGTCGCTTTCAACCTTGAACTGTCTGTCAGCGTCATCGGTAACTTCCTTTCCGGAAGCATCATACTCAGTAAAGGTTGCCTTGCTGATCAGCAGGTCGTTGAACTTAACGCCCGGAGCAACGATGGTATCGGTATTGACACCCTGATTGATCTTCCAGCTGCCTGAGCCGCTGGTAACATTAACGGTCTCGGCACCAACAGGATCCATGTTGTAAGTTCCGGTATAGATGTTTGTCGGATACTTATAGACGTATACAACATCACCCTGTTTATACGATGTGGAATAGTCCTTTACGGGCGCTTCCTCAACCGTATAATTGATGACCTTGCCTGTGCTGCTGTCGTAGACAGGTACGTCTGTGAACTTGCCCTTCCACTCATGATCTGCGTTTTCAGAAATGGTGATGGTCTGAACCGTCTTGTCACCATTCTTCAGATACACAGTGATGCTCTCAGGGCGGGTTCCGTCTTCATTATTGTTATCGTCCCAAGTCTTGACAACGTCAATGTCGGTATTGAGCGTGGTAGCTGCCTTTGAAGGCAGGGTAACCAGTCCGATAACCATGAAGATTGATAACAGTACTACTAATAATTTTGTTCTTTTCATACACTAAAACCCCTGAAATCAATATTTCTACGCCTATAGTATACTACTATCTTATTATTCCATGCAAACAAATTGCGTTAATTTTCCGATATTTCTGCGTTATTTTTTCAATAATTTCCAACAAATCGGCTCTAATCAGACCTCTGGTTGCTTTTCCCCGTCTGAAAACCGGCTTTTCAGCCGGATACAGGCAATTCATTGATCACTTTCATTGTAGCTGCCGGCCAGATGAAGGGCCGCCTTGGCGCAGGCCGGACCGACCAGTTCATAGAGCACGCTGGTCGCCAGGATGATGTTGCTGAGGGCTTCGCCCGTCTCGCCGCCCAGGACGCGGGCTCCCAGTGCTGCCAGACCGATGGCTACACCGGCCTGCGGAATCAGAGCCAGACCCAGGTAGTTTCTGACCGTTCTGTTCTTTCCGGCAATGATGCAGCCGACATACGCTCCGGCATACTTGCCGATGATCCTGATCAGGAAATAGGCAGTAACGATGCCGGCAAGGGATGCGCCGGCTACCGAGCTGCCGTTGCTCACCAGAGCCGCTATGTTGAGATTGGCGCCGGAACGGACGAAGAACAGCAGAAGTACCGGTACGGCAAAACTGTTCATCTGTTCAAATATCGCATCACTGCTGCGGTTGGAAATGAGCGCTCCCATGGACATGCAGCCAAGCAGCGGCGAGATGCTGAACAGCGAGCAGACGGCGCAGAAGATCAGCATGCTGGCCAGCGTGATGATCAGCCGCTCATCTTTGGGCAGATCATCCATGACACGGGACAGCAGCCAGCCGATCGCTGCTCCCAGCAACATCAGCAGGACCGTTTCTATCAGAGGCAGGATGACGGAATGGAAGCTGATGCTGCCGGCCTGGGAGGCCGAGACAACCGAGATGACGATGCTGTATTCAATGAGACCGACCAGATTATCCAGAGCGATGACCTGGATCAGAGTGTTGACGAATTCGCCATGAGCCCGGGTCTGTCTGATGGTCATCATCGTGCTGGCCGGAGCCGTTGCCGAGGCCAGAGCCGCCAGAACGATCGAGAACCCCAGGTCAACACGGAAGATGAAACGGATCACGCAGAAAACCGCCGCCATCGTCAGCAGGCAATCACATAAGGTGATCGCCAGAACATGGAAGCCGTTGCGGCGGATCGCTTCAATCTTGAAGTATTCACCCGTTGAAAAGGCGATGAACGCCAGGGCAATGTCGCCGACGAAATCGCTGTGCGCAATGAAACTGACCGGAATGACGTTCAGGACGTGCGGTCCAAGCAGGATGCCGGAAACGATGTAGGCTGTGACATTGGGCAGTTTCACCAGTCTGGTAAGGTAAGTCATCAGGTAGCCGCCGATCATCATCACGGCAAGGGAAACAATGCTGCAGGTCACTTCCGAACAGTTCTGCAGATACTGAGCAATATTGGTCATTTATGCCTGAGAATGCCTTTCTGACATAATTATAACCGCGTTTTGCGGCCAGGAAAACCCAAAGCGGAAAAAAGACTGCCTCAGCAGTCTTTATGACTATTGCCATTTCTCCCGGCTGCGCCTGACGATGACCTCGTTCAGCTTCTCCCAGTCATCAACTGTCAGTTCCCGTCCCAGCTGCCTTTCGTAGTCAGCGACCAGCTGACGGCGGCGGCCGTCTACTACGATCCATTCATCCAGCGTCAGCGGCACGTAATCGGAATACATGCAGAAGGTATTGATCAGCCGGAAGGGGGTCTTTTCGATCTGGCCGTCTATGCCGTAGCGTTCCACTTCCGAAAGCCTTTCAATGACCTTTGAGAGATAATACTCGTCAAAGGTGTTGTGAATGTGGCCGTAGAGCATGTAGGTCAGCGGCTGTCCTTCCCGGTCCCGGCGGTACTGGTGATTGTAGAACGGCATCGGATAGTGGCACAAAATGACTTCCCGGCTGCCGTCCCTGATCTCATAATAGACAGCTACGTTTTCAAAGGTGTCGGTGAATTCCCGGTCGTCCAGGTAGAAGCCGTCATGGTTGCCTTCGACCAGCGTGATCTTCCCCCGTAAGCGGTTGAGGATCTCCCAGGTCTCCCGGCCGTTGCCGAAGGAAAAGTCGCCGACCACGAAGACGTCATCATCATCGGTGACTCTCTCGTTCCATTTCCGGATCATGTATTCATGCATTTCAAACATCGTTTCAAAGCCGCGGTGATCCATGTCCTCGCAGAAGCGGTGATGGAAGTGCGGATCGGAAATGTAGTATTTCATGGCTTGCCTTTCTATGGCCGTAAAACCGGTCCTGTTTAATTTTAAAGCTTCAGCAGGACGGCACCGTTTCTGACGATGACGTTGCTGTTGTAATAGAAGGGGGTATGCTCGATCAGATGGAACAGGGCCGCAATGGCATCGACCAGATCGCTTCTTTCGGGATGGCTGACGCTGTAGCCGATGCATACAACTCTCATCAGGCCGTAGGTAGCGCACAGCCCCCGGTAAGCTTCCGTATCGTCAAAGCGGTCATCCACAAACGGAAAGCTCTCATAAAGCATGGAGTTGTTGATGACGTTCTCGAAGATGGCCATCCAGTCAGGAAAGCGGCTCTCAAAAGCCTCCCGATCCTGCTCATACAGCTGCGGCGAGGTCTCATAGCGCTCGGCCAGAAGCTCAACGATCTCATAAAGATAACTCTGACGTTCCGTCAGCCGGTTAAGAATGTCGATGACCAGATGAAGGGGATCAGCACTGTTGTGATAATCAGCGGTGAACTGCTCTTCATTGACCTGCAGGCAGATGTTTCTGATCCGCTGGGCCAGAGGCAGGCTTCTGTCCTTCAGCATCTGCTGGAACTTCATGACCAGCTTCAGGGAGACAGCTCCGGCATCCATTCTGATGACCGGTTCGCTGGCCAGGGAAACCTTCTTCATGTTCAGACTGTCCGCCTCCATCAGCATTTCCACGACCTTTTCGCAGGCTGACGAGCAGCAGGCCAGCTGCTGATCGCCGATCTGCCGCAGGGAACGGGGATAGAGGTCGCAGATCCTGGGAAGGTAATCCAGCCGGTCCTCCGTGTAAAGCATGCACAGACCGTTCTCCAGCAGATGGCAGTTTCCCATCCAGTCATGGGATATCAGGGCGTAGCGCTCCTCGCTGACTTCAGGCGGCTGACAGAAGGCAACGTCGATCCTTTCCCTCAGCCGGCGCCTGCAGGGCATGCCGATAAGCCGGGTATACTCCCGGAAGGAAATCGGTATGCGCCAGCCGTTGCAGCAGGTGTGCCGGCACCGGTCCGCCTTGCACTTGAAGTCCGGATAATACTCCGGCACGATCCAGATGGTTTCTTCAGTCTTCATGATGAAATCATTATAAATGAAAAACGGCGGCTGTGAGGAAGATTTCGTTCTTCGGACACCCGCAGCTGCCGTATTTCCGTTAATTCAATATCGAATCGTCTCTCTGCGGACGATCATCTAGTCCTGGTACTGTTCAATGATTTCCTGGGAGACCGGGGCTTCGCCATGTCTGACCTGAGTCATCAGCAGCAGGCCCACTGCCGAGATCAGCGCCGCAAAGACCACGGCGGCCTTTTCGCCTCCGAAGATGCCGACCAGCCAGCCGATCACCGTCGGGCAGACGACGGCAGCGGAGAAGGTGCCGAAGTAATAGTAGCCGGTAAAGGCTCCGAAGCGTTCCTCACCGCCGATGGCCAGCATGATGGGCAGGGTGTTGAAGGTGGTCAGGCCGTTGCCGAACTGCATCAGTCCGTAAAACAGGATCAGCGGAATGCTGTAGTCTGCGAGACCGAATCTGGTCATCAGAGCCATGGAAGCGTAGGCGGTGATGCTGATCAGCAGGCCGAGCATGATGGTCTTGCGCCTTCCGAACTTCCGGCCGCAGATGCCGGAGAAGATGGCGATCGGGGCCGCGGCGATCGTACCGATGGTCTTGATCAGCGAAGCCTTGGTGGAGGCGATGTTCAGTATCTTGGTCGCAAACAGGGTGTAATAGGTGCCGAAGCCGTCATTGCCGCCGGAAATGCAGAAGAGAGCCAGCATCATGACGATCATCGATCTCTTGACGTCAGCGTCCAGTCCCAGTGAATCGATGGCCAGCAGCTTGCGGTCTTCCGATCTGGGAATCTCCTTTTTCGGTTCATTGCGGTTATCCTTGAAGTGAACGGTCAGAAGCGCGATGCCGATCAGGATCATGCAGACGATGGAACTGACCAGGAAGATGGACGTAAAGTCTCCCCCGTCGATCTGCTCCTTCAGCCCGGCCCTGCTCAATAGCGCCGGAATGGCGCCGATGATGATGGTGAAGACCGAAGAAGTGATGTTGACGATGGCGTTGGCATCGCCCTGGTACTTGATGGGAACCATGTCCGGCATGATGGAAACGCAGGGGGCTCTCCAGGTGGACATGATGAAGTTGAAGACGATGATGCAGCCCATCATCAGAAGCACGCCGGCCAGTCCCGGTACCTTGGCAGCCTGCGGGATCAGGGCAAACAGCACGGCGCATGAGGGTACGCCCACCAGCAGATAGGGCATGCGCTTGCCCCAGCGGGAGCGCATGTTGTCCGAGCGGCGGCCGTAAAGGGGCTGGAAGATCAGACCGAAGATGTTGTCGATGGTCATGATGAAGCCGGTCAGCGTGGAAATGAGGGTCACCGGCAGAACGATGGGCCCTAGATCGCGCAGCTTGGAGTCAAGGATCAGCGGTACGTAGGAATTATAAGTGGTCCAGAAGACCATGCAGGCGCTGAAACAGAAACTGGCCAGGATGACCTGGAGATTGCTGTAGCCGCGCTCGCTCTTATGCTTCTTAGCCATAGAGAGAACCTCCTGTTATTTATGTTGATATCTGAATAAATTATACCACTGCCGTACGGTTTTCCAAAACCGGCTGTCTTGTTGTAGAATTAAGTTATGAACAGCAGGATCGCTTCCAGTGAAGTAAGGATCATTGAATACCCCAACGGTGAGATCCAACGGGTACAGATCGTCCGGGCGCAGAGCTTCCGCGACATTGACTTTTACCGTCCCTCACTGACCAGGAAAGCCTTCGAAAGCCTGTGCGCCGTCTACCGGGATGAGATCATTCCGGCCGCTGAGCTCATCTACGGCAATCTGTTCATCTTCCATGTCCCTCAGGACCTCACTTTACCCTTTGAAAGCGGTCTTGGAGACCGGCAGGCAGCGGCCCGGAAGTACCTCATTGATCATTATCCCGATGAAGCTTCCAGAGCCTTTCTGAAAGCCGTTGAGCAGACCGGATATCTGTGTCACCTGAAGGGCAGAAACCCCTTCAGAAAGAGCTTTGTGGCCTATGGAGAGGCCGTAGGCTTTCTTTCCGACAACAACCATTCCCAGCTGCGCGTCAATTCTTCCTTCTTCACCTTCGACCTGATGGATGCCGATTCGCCATACGACATCTTCGGTACTCCATTGGGACTGATGGTCAAGGACGGAATGATCACTAACCCGCCGCTGTTCGGCCGGCAGGCCCTGCTGGTGAGCAGCGAAGGAAAAGTCTGCGTGCGTCCGGTCAGCCTCGATGAGCTGACCATCAGCATAAAGGGAACGATATATCA
>JAGAFL010000015.1:0-6644 GCA_017612595.1 Erysipelotrichaceae bacterium
GCCGGGTGCCTTTCTTCATCTCTGTTCCGTGTTTTTGATCTACCAGCGGTTGGCGACCTTTTCGGCAAAGCCCATCTGGCCGTCCAGCTTTATCTCAGTGCCGTCATCCAGAATGCAGGTGCCGTAGAAGCGGCCGAAGACCTGATGCTGGTTGGACTGAATGATCAGCACGTTGGTGTTGTCCGCCCTATCAAAGATCGGCTTGAAGGTCAGATTGACGCGGTCATCGGAAGAGGTAAAGGTCCAGGGTTCCACAAAGAGGTCCCTGCCCTTGTTATCGGTGGGAATATGGAAAGTGACCTCTTCCAGCTTGTGGCTTTTGCCGTCATAGAACAGCATGTTCTCGCTGGCGGCTGAGGTGTCGCCGAAGCCGTAGCCCAAATTGAAGCCGAAGCGGTGCTCACCCAGGTAGCACTGCAGGCTTGACCAGTACCAGGTGTTGCTGTAGGTCCAGATGCCCCGGCCCCAGTCCAGGGTAGCCAGGGAATCTTCCTTGCTGAAGAGGTATTCCTTCTGGCCGGTACGGGCCCAGCCCTCGGCCTTCATGCAGTTGATCTTCTGGTTGAAGTAGAAGTGACCGGGCTTTTCAAAGGGCGTGCAGATGACCATGCTTTCCTCCGGGAAGTCGGTCAGGGTCAGGTCGAACTCAATGGGCGTATCGGCGATAAAGTTATTCAGGAAGCCGGAAAGATGTCTTGTCTTGCCGTCATTTTCAAAGCTGATGACGCACTTGGAACTCGCCGATTTCACGTCTCCCATTTCCGAAGTGGCCGGGAAGTTCTTCTTTCCCAGGGTCATCGCCTGCATCTGCGATCTGGTGACGAAGAACCGGTCGTCAAAGTTGAGGATCGACACCGAATCCAGCCCCATGTAGCCGTTATCGGCGATGGTCAGCGCCAGGCCGTAGTGCTGGTTGCCGATGTAGTAGTAGTCCCATTCCTTGGTGTGAAAGCGGGTGCGCAGGTCGGTCTTCTTGTTGTATACCGGCAACATCCTCTTGGCGTAGCCGGGTTCAATGATGTTGTTGTTCTCATCCAGCAGAAGATGAGATTCCCTGATTTCGTGCTGCATATTATTACCTCTTTGTCTTCTGAATTTATGATATCACATTTTGCCTTTCCCTTAATTGTCAAGGACGGCTTTTTTGGTTTAAACTAGTGTTAACGGAACATCGGAAACGAAAGGGTAACGTTTATGAGCATTGAGAGAAGTTCGGGAATCCTGCTGCCGGTATTTTCCCTGCCGTCCCGCTACGGCATCGGCACTTTGGGAAAGGAAGCCTATAAGTTCGTCGACTTTCTGGCGGAAAGCGCCCAGAGGTACTGGCAGATGCTGCCGATCGGGCCGACCAGCTACGGCGATTCGCCGTACGCCAGCTTTTCCTCCTTTGCCGGCAACCCCTATTTCATCGATCTGGACATCCTGATCGAACAGGGACTGCTGGAAAGAAAGGACGTCAGAAAGCTCAAGGTCGCCGACCCGGCGGACATCGACTACGGATACATCTATGAGACCCGCTTTGAGGTCCTGCACAAGGCCTACGAAAGAGGCATGCAGGGAGACCTCAGCGATTTCTACCGCTACATCGAGGAAAACCGCGACTGGCTGGACGACTACGGCCTGTTCATGGCCCTCAAGCGCCACTTCGGCATGAAGAGCTGGATCGAGTGGCCGGACAAGGCCATCAGGCTGCGCCATCAGGAAGCCATGGAGAAATATACCGCCGAGCTGCGGGAGGACATCCGCTTCTACCAGTTCCTTCAGTATCTCTTTGAAGGCCAATATGCCGCTTTGAAGCGCTACGCCCATGAAAAGGGCGTCAGGATCATCGGCGATTTGCCGATCTATGTCGCTCTGGACTCCGCGGACTGCTGGGCTGATCCCGATCAGTTCCAGCTGACCAGCGTCAACGTTCCCAGGGAAGTTGCCGGCGTACCTCCCGATTACTTCAGCGAGGACGGTCAGCTGTGGGGCAACCCGCTGTACAACTGGCGGCGGATGAAGAAGGACGGCTACCAGTGGTGGATCAGAAGGATCAAGGGCTCGGCCCGCTACTTTGACGTGCTGCGCATTGACCACTTCCGCGGTCTGCAGGCTTACTGGGCGGTGCCGTACGGCGATACCAACGCCCGCAGGGGCCGCTGGCTGCCGGGACCGGGTCTGCCGTTTGTCAAAACGATACTGAAGAAGTGCGCCGATGTGGAATTCATCGCCGAGGATCTGGGCATCATCTCCGAGGATGTCGACAGGCTGCTGGCTGATTCCGGTCTGCCGGGCATGAAGGTCATCGCCTTCGGCATGGAGGCTTACGTGCCCAACCGCAATACCCCGCATAACTTCATCCCCAACTGCGTCTGCTACTTCGGCACCCATGACAACTCGCCGATCCAGGGCTGGATCCCCTCAGTGACTAAGAAGGATCTTGAATATACTAAGAAATACTTCCACATCACTGATGACAAGGACTTCAACTACGCGATCATCCGGGGCGCCATGGCTTCGGTATCCAACCTCGTCGTCTTCCAGATGCAGGACTACCTGAATCTGGGCGAAGAAGCGCGCATCAACTGCCCGGGCACCCTGGGCAATTGGAAGTGGCGGCTGGTCCGCGGTCAGTACAATAAGACGCTGGCCCGGAAGATTGCGGAAATGACAGAAGTTTTCGGAAGAAAATGAAATAATTTCATATAGATTTCATAAAAGGGGTTTATAACATAGTTGTAAAAGAAATCATTGTTTCCCCCTTCTTGAATATTAGTATCATGAATAAAGGTACCGAAAGGTGCCTTTATTTATGAAATTCCCCGCTACTTGCACCGGGGGGAAATTGTGCTAATATAGGTACTGGAGGCTCACTATGGACTACATCTTCAGGCTGACCTATGGCTGCGACCTGCGTCAGGGAATCGAGCAGTTCTGTCAGAGGCAGAACATCACTTCCGCCGTCATCGTGACGACGGTCGGCTGCCTGTATGAGGCATCGCTCCGGCTGGCGGACGGCGAAAGCACTGCTGACCTGAAGGACAATTACGAAATAGTGTCGCTCACCGGTACCGTCAGCGCTGACGGTGCCCACCTGCACATTTCCCTGGCTGACCGTCAGGGAAAGGTCATCGGCGGCCACATGCGCTACGGCTGTCTGGTCAATACCACGGCCGAAGTGGCGCTGCGCAGTCTCGATGACCGTTACCGGCTGAGCCGTCAGTTTGACGAAACCACCGGTTACGATGAACTGGTAATTACCGATCTGAAGGAGGTATGTAAATGAAAAAGATTTCAAAGTTCTTCCCGCTGAATGACATGGCTACAGACATCTATCATCTGCTGGCCGTCATCATTGTTTATCTGGTTTTGGGCTGGGCCGCCAAGTTTGTCGGCGCTCTGACCGGATGGCTGCCGCTGCTTGGCTGGCTGTTCAGTCTGCTGGTCTGGGTGATCAGAGTCTACTGCTTTGCCGGCATCGTCGTTCTCTTACTGAAGTATTTCAAGATCGTCAAGTAAAGAAGAAGGAAAGCTGCTCACTGAGCAGCTTTCATCTTTTTATCAGTATCAGATACAGGTCATTGATGTTGGAATTGGTTGAGCCGGTGACGATCAGCTGGTCCAGCCTTTTTAGTGCCTCATGGCTGTCGCAGTTGCGCAGGTAAGCGTCGATGTCGATCTTCAGCTTCCGGCTCTTGGTCCAGCTGTAGCTGGTTACGTAGCCCCCGGCCGCTTCGGTCGGTCCGTCGGTTCCGTCGGAGCCCAGAGCTAATATGGTCGTAGAGGTCATGTCTTTCAATCCTCTGGCGCAGCTGAGGGCCAGATGCTGGTTGCGCCCGCCCTTACCGGAGCCGGTGACTTCCATGGTGATCTCCCCGGCGTAGATGAAGGCCTTGGAGATCGAGGTGTTCTGATTGGCCTGGGCTTTGTTAAGCAGGATCTCAGCAGCCTTGGGCTGCTGGCAGATCAGCGAGGTGGAGACGATCTGGCTGTAGTAGCCCAGGGTCGTGCAGATGTCTTTGGCGCTTTGGGCCAAAGTGTTGACGTCGCCGATGACGCAGGTCTCAATGTTGTCCAGCTGCCTGACGGTCTTCAGCAGGGGCAGAGGTCCAAGGCCGTATTTCTCAATGATTTCTTCAGCCTCCTTGTCGGAGGAACTGTCGGGCACTCCCGGTCCGGAAGCGACCATGTCCAGGCGGTTGCCGATGACATCGGAAAGGATGTAGTTATGAACTCTGGCCGGCGAGCAGTGCTCAGCGAAGCGGCCGCCCTTGACCAGGGAGAGGCGCTTGCGGATGGTGTTGATCTCTTCTATGCCGGCAGATGAGCGGATCAGCTGGTCGGAGACTTCCTGAAGCTTCTCCAGGGGAATGGCGGGTATCTCAAAGAGAGCGGAGCCGCCGCCGGAAAGCAGAAAGAGCACGCTGTCGTTTTCCCGCAGTCCTTCGGTCAGCTGCCAGACTCGCTGGCTGGCTTTTATGCCGTTATCGTCAAGCAGGGGATGGCCGGCTTCGTAGATCTCAAAGCCGTCGATCGCACCCTGGCTGTGGCCATACTTGGTGATGACAATGCCTTCGCTGATTCTGTCGCCCAGACAGTCAGCCGCGCATCTGGCCATGATCCAGCCGGCCTTGCCGACGCTGACGACCAGGATCCGGCCGTCCTTAAAGACGGCAGACTCCAGCTGCTTTTTCAGGGCATTGTAGGGACTGGCCTGTTGGATGACGTGATCGATGATCTGCTTAAGGTCTCTGTTCATATATCTATTGTAGAATGAATCACGCCGGCAGAAAAGGGCAAAACAAAACCCCGTCACTGACGGGGTTAGTTTTAATGGCTGGGATAAAAGGATTCGAACCTTTGAATGACGGAGTCAGAGTCCGTTGCCTTACCGCTTGGCGATATCCCAATGAGCATTATCATTATACACCAATTTCCTCAAATGCCAAGAGAAAAATGAAAAAATAAGCAAAGCCGGTTCATTGGCTCAGAAGCGCACCCGGAAGCTGCTTTCGTGCTCCAGCGGCTCGATCTCCCTGACCGAATAGTCGTCGATGTGGACATAGTAGGAAGCTTCATGGGCCTTGGCGATCAGGTCGAAAACGGAGGTGATGTCCCCCTGCAGTTCGCAGTCCACCCGGCCGTCGTCGCGGTTGCGGACCCAACCGGTAAGATTGTACAATGAGGCCAGCCGGCTGATCACCCAGCGGAAGCCGACACCCTGTACCTGACCCTCAAAAATCACGTAATAGCGCTTCATATTTTAATGATAATATTTTGTTTTTTTGCTTGCAAACAAATAATTATGTGTGATATTATAGAAAAGCACTGGGGATGGTGCAAAGAAAATGGGCCTGTAGCTCAGTTGGTTAGAGCGCGCCCCTGATAAGGGCGAGGTCGCTGGTTCAATTCCATTCAGGCCCACCATTTTTTTTGGGGAATTAGCTCATTTGGGAGAGCGCCTGCCTTGCAAGCAGGAGGTAGCCAGTTCGATCCTGGTATTCTCCACCATGGTAAACACAGAAGGTCGAAGGACCTTTTTCATTTTCACAAAACAATCAGTAAACAGAAACCCCGGCCATGTTATAATTATCGATAGAGTATTTCATTTAGAATGTTGAGAGTATGCTTATGAGTGAGAAGAAAAACAAGAAAACCCTGGAGATCCATCACAACGAAAAAGGTCAGCGGGTGCTGACCGGCAAGGAATGGCTGTTCGTTGTGATCGTCGGCCTGGCCGGCCAGCTGATCTGGTGCGTAGAGAACACCTGGTATCCCAATTTCGTCTATGCCAAGATCGCGCCGGATGCCTCAATCATTTCCTGGATGGTTGCCCTGAGCGCCCTGGCTTCGACCTTCGGCTGCTTTGTCTGGGGAACCATGGGTGACCGTCTGGCCAGAAGAAGGCCGCAGATGCTGATCGGCTACGCCGCCTGGGGCATCACCGTCGTGCTGTTCGGTCTGACCGAATACGTCGACCATTCCAACCTGGTGATGCTGACGGCTCTGGTCGTCGCCGCTGACTGCGTCATGAGCTTCATCGGCGCCATGGCCAACGACTCCGGCTTCATCGCCTGGACAACCGACATCACCGAAGAAGGCAACCGGGGCAAGATGGGCGCCGTCGTGGCCGTACTGCCGGTCGCCGGAACGAGATTGGGCGGACTGCTGTTCGGCAAGATCATTGAGAAGATCGACTACTTCAAGTTCTTCATCGTCCTGGGCGTCTTCCTGGTATTGATGAGCATCGGTGTCCACTTCATGGTCAAGGACGCTCCCGACCTGACTCCCAACCGCGACCCCAAGGGGTTCTGGCATCAGGTCTTCTCGGTCTTTGATTTCTCGCTTTTAAAGAAAAACAAGCTGATGAAGGATGTCTGCATCATCTTCGCCGTCTACTTCATCGGTTTCCAGATGTACTTCTCCCCTCTGACCAACTTTTTGGTCTATACTCAGGGCTATTCAACCGGAAACGCCGGACTGGTACTGGGCCTGCCGCTGATCGCGGCGCTGCCCTTTACCTTCATGTGTTCCCGCTGGCTGGATGAGGGCAAGTTCCACTACATCATGTACGGTTCCGTGGCGCTGACCATCGCCGGTCTGCTGATCGTCTGGATCCCCAGCACGGTGGTCACCTGCCTGGGCATCTTCCTGTTTGGCAC
>JAGAFL010000147.1:0-16815 GCA_017612595.1 Erysipelotrichaceae bacterium
ACCATGTCAGCATCATAGCCCTCACACAGTTTGCCCTTGCGCTGCTGGCAGCGGGCGATGACGGCGGGATTCATCGAGGCCATCCGCACGATTTCATTATAGGAGCAACCGGTCAGCCGGCGCAGGACGCTGATGCTCTCATGCAGGTCAACGACGCTGCCGGCAATCGTACCGGTCCCGATCACCTGGGCCCTGATACCCTGCTTGCGGACGTTATGACCGGAGAAGACATACTCGCCGTCTTCCATCCCCCGCATCAGCGAGGAATCGGTGATGATGGCCAGGCGGTCCTTCATGATCTTATAGGTCGTTCTCAGCACATCGGGATGGATGTGGAAGCCGTCGGTTATCAGTTCGCAGATCAGCTGATCGCACAGCAGACCGGCCGTTACCAGACCGGGCTGGCGGTGCTCATGCTGGCCCATGGCGTTGTACATGTGGGTCAGGCCAACGGCACCGCGATCAATGGCCTGCCTGGCAACATCGACATCCGCTTCCGAATGGCCCAGCATCATGCTGATGCCCTGGCTGCTGCCGTATTCGATCAGTTCCATGGCTCCCGGCAGTTCCGGCGCGATGGTCATCTGAACGATGTGGTTGCCGGAAGCTTCGATCATCTCCCTGAACTCAGCAAGCGAGGGCAGACGCAGGGTCTCCGGCTTCATGACCGCTGCTCTCTTAGGCGAAAGAAACGGGCCTTCCATGTGGATGCCCAGGCACTGGGCTCCATAATACTGTTTATCATTACGGTATTCGCTCATCGCCTCCAGCAGCTTCTGCTGGTGGTCGCTGACGAAGCTGACCAGATAGGCCGTACAGCCGGAAGCGGCTGTCCTGCGACAGAAGGCCTCCACGCCCTTCTGCCCGTCTTCCAGAAAGTCAAAGCCGTAACCGCCGTGGACATGGACGTCAATAAAGCCCGGCAGCAGCGTCATGCCCTGACCGTCGGTCTTTTCCTCAGCTTTCTCCAGCAGGTCCCCTGATCCGACAGCAACGATCCGGCCGTCTTCAAAGAGAATACAGCCGGAGGGAATGCAGTGGCTGTCATCGGGATAGATATTTACGTTATGGATTGCCTTGATCATATGCTTTCCCGTCTTTTTTTCATTATAGCACACCGCCCTTAACGCTCCGTAAGGGCAGAGAAAAACCGGCTGCCTTCCGGCCAGCCGGTCAATTAACCTGTTCAGGACAGCTCATCGTCACCGCCGTGAGTGATCTTATTCAGGATGACCACGGACAGGGCAATGACGCCCAGGACGATGAAGGTTCCCAGTTCTCCCTTGAGAATGTAGGGAAGATTCTTGATGAAGTTGATCGGGGTGAATTCCATTGTTCATGCCTCCGTTTCTACAGGAAGAAGCTCAGCATCAGACCGCCGGCTACGACCGAAGCGATCTGGCCGGATACGTTGACGGCCATGGAATGCATGAGCAGGAAGTTCTGATTGTCTTCCTTCAGACCCATCTTGTGGATGATGCGTCCGGACATCGGGAAGGCGGAGATGCCGGCTGCTCCGATCATCGGATTGACCTTCTTCTTAAGGAAGAGGTTCAGCAGCTTGGCAAACATGACGCCGCCGGCGGTGTCAAAGATGAAACCGAACAGACCCAGACCCATGATCATCAGGGTGTCGAGCTTCAGAAACTGCTCAGCCTGCATCTGCGAGGCGATGGTCAGTCCCAGGATCAGGGTGATCATGTTGGCCATGGCTCCCTGTGCGGTATCAGACAGACCGCGCAGCACGCCGCATTCCTTCAGCAGATTGCCGAACATCAGGAAACCGACCAGTGATACGGAAGCCGGGGAAATGAGTCCGGAGATCAGGGTGATGATGATCGGGAAGAGGATCCTGGTGATCCGGGATACCGACTTGGGCTCATAATCCATCTTGATCATCCTTTCCTTCTTAGTGGTCAGCAGACGGATGACCGGAGGCTGAATGATCGGCACCAGGGCCATGTAGGAATAGGCCGCGACCATGATCGGGCTCAGGTAGATGGAATGCAGCTTCTGGGCGACGACGATGGCGGTCGGACCGTCAGCAGCCGCGATCGTGGCGATCGAGGCAGCGTCGTTGGTCGCGAAGAACATGGACCCCAGGCAGAAGGTGAAGAAGATGCCGAACTGAGCGGCAGCTCCGAAGACCATCAGCGCCGGATTGGCCAGCAGCGGTCCGAAGTCGCACATCGCGCCGATGCCGATGAACAGCAGCAGCGGGAACAGCTCGTTGGCAATGCCGGCCTCATACAGGCTGGACAGCGGTCCTTCCTGGAAGATGCCGCTGATGATCTGGTTTACCGCGCCGGAAAAGGGCAGGTTGACCAGAATGGCGCCGAAGCCGATCGGCAGCAGCAGTGACGGTTCCATTTCCTTGGCAATGGCCAGCCAGATAAGGATGCCGCCGATCACCCACATGGTGACCTGCTGCCAGGTCAGCGCAAACAGATTCTCATATAGAAAGCTCATATGTATTCTCCTCAAACTCGGAAACTGATCTCACCGGAGGTGATGTCCGTTTCCCTGCCATCCGCTCTGATCCTGAGCGATCCGTCAGGATTGATGCCGATGACGCTTACTTCTCTTGTTTCCTGGCCGATCTCAGCCAGTACTCTCCGGCCTTTCAGATAGTCATGGGACTGCAGAACTTTTCTGAAGTCTTCATCAGCCTTCAGCTTTTCCAGTTCCTCCGTCAGCAGCTGATAAGCCTGCTGACGCAGCCGGCTGATGTCGCTTCTGCGACCGGTGAGCTGGTACAGGGATACCGGTTCATGACGGTATTCTCCTGCAAAGGCCTGCTGATTGACGTTCAGGCCGATGCCGACGATCAGACACTGCAGTTCCGGCTGGGAAACTCCTTCCAAAAGGATCCCGCAGATCTTTCGGCCCCCCGCATAGACATCGTTGGGCCACTTGACCGTCACATCGCTTACTCCCCGCTGCTGCAGCAGCCTGACGATGCTCAGGGCGGAAACCAGGGAGACAAGCTGGTGTCTTTTCAGCAGCTGCTCATCTCTGATCAGCAGCGAGAACATCAGACTTTCGCCTTTCGGGGAAGTCCAGCTGCGCTGCCTCCGCCCCCGGCCCTGACTCTGATAGTCGGCCGAGACAAAGGTCATGTCCGGCTGGTCCTCCCAGCTGTTCTTCAGCCAGGTATTGGTCGAATCGATGGTTTCAAAGTGGATGAAACGCATCTTATTCCAGCACGATCAGGACATCCTTGTTGTGAACGTCGCTGCCGTTTTCCACCAGGATCTCTTTGACCTTGCCGTCAAAGGCCGACTGGATCTCGTTTTCCAGTTTCATGGCTTCGATGATCATGACGGTCTGACCCTTGGTGACGGTCTCTCCGACCTTTACTCTGATCTCCAGGATCTTGCCGGCAATGGGAGCCAGGATCTCGTTATGTCCTTCGCTCTTGCTTTCTCTTACCGGCTGGCTGGCGGGAGCGCTGACGGCGCCCTGCTTTTCTTCAACAGCTTCAACTTCTACTTCGTAAACCTTGCCGTTTACCTTTATTCTGTACAGTTTCATGCCTTAACCTCTCTAACACTGACAATTCTTACGTCCTTATGCCATTCATTGCGCCCCTCAATGGCCGCGACCAGGGCGGCAACGGTGGCGTCTTCATCGTTTTCATCCAGCGGGCTTCCGGCTCTTACTGGCGGCTCAGCTGTCCTTACCGGTTCCGTCCTGCTTTTGCGGCGGCCGTTAACGGCCAGGATGATCCAGAGAAGCAGCGAGTAGACAATAATGGCAAATATGCCTGAATAGCGGGTAATCAAATCCATCATTGACCTTTCCTCCTAGATGAACATCTCGAATTCATCGGTTTCATTCTGCTGCTGCGTCTGCTCATTCAGAGCGTACTTCTTCTTCAGGAAATCAGCGGCAACCTGTTCAAACAGAGCCAGCGACAGGACATCCTCGTCGCAGCGGGCGATGTCCCTGTACTTCTCCTTCAGCCCTTCAAACTCCGGTTTCAGCAGATCGGCCGGCCGGCAGGTGATGACTTCATCGTCGCCGATGATCTTGCGGCGGACGTCCTCATTGATCTGGGCCGGCGCCTTGCCGTAGCGGCCGTGCAGGTAGTCCTTTACTTCCTTGGCGCACATCTTGTATCTTTCCCCGGACAGGATGTTCAGCACCGCCTGGGTGCCGACCATCTGGGACATCGGGGTGACCAGCGGCGGATAGCCGAGGTCCTTTCTTACTTTCGGGATCTCCCGGAGGACTTCTTCATATCTGTCCATGGCTCCCTGCTCGGTAAGCTGCTTGATCATGTTCGACAGCATTCCCCCGGGAACCTGATAGGTCAGGATGTTGGGGTTGATCTGCAGGCTCTTGGGATTGAGCAGGCCGTTGGCGACATACTTGTTGACGATCTTCGTCATGACCGGTTCGGCCTGATGAATGGCGTCAAAGTTGAGCTTGGGATCGTAATCAGTTCCTCTCAGAGCGACCGCCAGAGCCTGGGTCGAAGGCTGAGCGGTACCGTTGGAAAGCGGTGAGAGCGAAGTGTCGACGATGTCCACGCCGGCTCTGATGGCAGCCATGTAGGTCATCTCGCAGACCCCGGCCGTGCAGTGGGAGTGCAGTTCCAGCGGCAGGCTGGTCTCCTTTTTCAGCGCCCGGATCAGCTTTTCGGCATCTTCCGGAACCAGAACGCCGGCCATGTCCTTGATGCACAGGGAATCAGCTCCCAGCTGCTCAACCTCTTTGGCCAGAGATACGTAATAATCGATCGTATGGACTGGAGAAGTGGTGTAGGAGAGGGCGATCTGGCACTCGCCGCCGTACTTTTTGGTCGATTCGACTGCCATCCGCAGGTTGCGGATGTCATTGAGAGCGTCAAACACTCTGATGATGTCGATGCCGTTTTCAATGGCCTTGCGGCAGAACATCTCCACGACGTCGTCCGAATAATGGCGGTAGCCGAGGATGTTCTGACCGCGGAAAAGCATCTGCAGCTTGGTGTTCGGGCAGACTTCCCTGACTTCTCTGAGACGCTGCCAGGGATCCTCGTTGAGGAAGCGCAGGCAGCTGTCAAAGGTCGCTCCGCCCCAGACTTCAATGGCGTGATAGCCGACCTTGTCGTAGATCTGCGCCAGGGAGACCACTTCTTCAGTGTTCATCCGGGTCGCAAACAGCGACTGGTGGCCGTCACGTACCGATGTTTCGACAAACTTTACCATATATTAATGTTTCCTGTTCTTACAGTTTCGGTCCGGCAGCGACCAGAGCCTTGCCGGCTTCGTTGTTTTCGTACCTGGCGAAGTTCTTTATGAACCTGGCCGCCAGGTCCTTCGCTCTTCTGTCCCACTCTTCCGGATCGCTGTAGGTATCCCGGGGATTCAGAATGCCGGTATCGACACCGGGCAGCTGCGTGGGAACTTCAAAGCCGAAATAGGGAATCGTCTGCGTTTCCGCCTGATCAATGGCGCCGGAGAGGATGGCATCGATGATGCCTCTGGTATCCCTGATGGAGATGCGCTTGCCGGTTCCGTTCCAGCCGGTATTGACCAGATAGGCACGGGCTCCGGACATTTCCATCTTCCTGACCAGTTCCTCAGCGTACTTGGTCGGATGCAGTTCCAGGAAAGCCTGACCGAAGCAGGCTGAGAAGGTCGGCTGTGGCTCGGTGATTCCTCTTTCCGTGCCGGCCAGCTTGGCCGTAAAGCCGGAAAGGAAGTAGTACTTGGTCTGTTCGGCATTCAGGATGGATACCGGCGGCAGAACGCCGAAGGCATCAGCGGAAAGGAAGATGACGTTTTCAGCAGCCGGAGCGCTGGAAACGGGTCTGACGATGTTTTCGATGTGATCGATCGGGTAGGATACCCGGGTATTTTCGGTAACGCTCTTGTCCGCAAAGTCAACATGGCCTTCCTGGTCCACGGTGACGTTCTCCAGCAAGGCATCGCGTCTGATGGCGTTGTAGATGTCCGGTTCGGACTCCCTGTCCAGGTCGATGACCTTGGCATAGCAGCCGCCTTCCAGGTTGAAGATGCCGTTATCATCCCAGCCATGTTCGTCATCGCCGATCAGCAGGCGCTTGGGATCGGTTGACAGCGTGGTCTTGCCGGTGCCGGACAGACCGAAGAAGATGGCGGTATTCCGGCCTTCCATGTCCGTGTTGGCCGAGCAGTGCATGCTGGCAATGCCCTTCAGGGGCAGGTAGTAGTTCATCATTGAGAACATGCCCTTCTTCATCTCGCCGCCGTACCAGGTATTCAGGATCACCTGTTCACGATCGGTGATGTTGAAGGCTACGCAGGTCTCGGAATGCAGGCCCAGCTGCTCATAGTTGTCTACCTTGGCCTTGGAAGCGGCGTAGACGATGAAGTCAGGAACGAAGTTCTTCTTTTCCTCTTCCGTCGGACGGATGAACATGTTCTTGACGAAGTGGGCCTGCCAGGCGACTTCCATGATGAAGCGCACGGCCATGCGGGTATCCTTGTTGGCGCCGCAGAAGCCGTCAACGACAAACAGACGCTTGCCGGAAAGCTGATCGACGGCCAGCTTTCTGACCTTTTCCCAAACTTCCTGGCTCATCGGATGGTTGTCGTTGGGATATTCCTTGCTGTTCCACCAGACGGTGTCGCGGGAGTTATCATCCATGACGATGTACTTGTCCTTGGGCGAACGGCCGGTGTAGATGCCGGTCATGACGTTGACGGCACCCAGTTCGGTAAGCTGACCCTTCTCATAACCGGTCAGCTGAGGGTCGGTTTCCTCATCAAAAAGCATTTCGTATGAAGGGTCGTAAACGATTTCGCTGACGTCCCTGATACCGTATTTTTCCAGTTCATTATTCTTCATAAAGCTTTCACCTCTAAAAAACCCAAAATCAAAGCCATTGTAGCACATCGGCCGGGAATAATCATTACATAGGCCCAAACAGGCATGTGAATTGTGCTCTTTAATTCACAATAGCGATTCCCCTGCCAATAAGTTCAAGGCATCTGAGTGCCATATTGGCCATGAAACCCATATAATAGAATCATCAGGGAGGAAACTATCATGAAATACGGAATCCTGTCGACGGCTTCAATTGCCCGCCGCTTCATTGACGGCGTCCGGGAAAACGGTCAGGATGAGATCTATGCCATCGCTTCCCGCAGTGAGGAAAAGGCTCAGCGCTATGCCAGAGAGCACGGCATACCGCATTACTACGGCAGCTATGCCCAGTTAATGGAAAACCCCGCCATCGACATCATCTACATACCGTCCGTCAACGTCAACCACTGCCGCGACGGGCTCAATTCGCTCTCCTACCGCAAGCACACGGTCATTGAGAAGCCCTTTGCCCTGAATGAAAGGGAAGCCAATGACCTCTTTGATCTGGCGCAGGACATGAACTGCTTTCTGATGGAAGCCCAGAAGTCCGTCTTTCTGCCGGTGACCGTTGAACTGAAGCGGCTGCTGGCTGAGGAAACGGTCGGACCGTTGCGCTACATTGACTTTCAGATGAGCCATACCAATCACCCGCTGGATCACTGGATGTACCAGCTGACCATGGGCGGCGGTGCACTCTACGGCAGCGGCACCTACATTCTGGAATACCTGATGTACCTCTTTGACGATCCCAGACTGACCATCAGCGGCATCAGCCTGCCGTCCCACAGCGATACCGATGCCATTGCCGCCTTCCATCTCAATACCGACCGCGGCTTCATTGTCAGCGCCGCCATCGCGACCAATGTCGAGTTTGACAGCAAGGCCGTCTTCTACGGGACCAAGGGTCACATCACCGTCCGCAACTTCTGGAAGAGCGATTATCTGGACATCACCATGAATGACGGCAGCAGCCGGCAGATCAACTTCCCGATGGCCAGCGAGTTTGCCTACGAAGCCGCCCACATCCATGACTGCATTGCCGCCGGCCTTACCGAAAGCCCGGTAATGACCAGACAGCGGACCCTGGAGACCATCAGGCTGGTCGACTGCCTCCAGCAGCAGTTCAGATCAGGACAATGAGCAAGCGAAAGCCGCCTCAGGCGGCTTTTTCCTTTCCGCAAAAAAAGCGGCCTTGGCCGCCTTAAACAGCTTTTTACCGGCAGTATCTGTCAAACACCTCTTCGACTTCCGCCCGGCTGCGGACACCGGAAGAGGCTCCCTGACTGCCGACCGCCAGGCTGGCACAGGCCAGGCCGTACAGACAGCACTCCCGGTTGTTCTTGCCCTCCAGAAGCGCGTTCAGGAAACCGG
Organism: Erysipelotrichaceae bacterium; assembly: GCA_017612595.1. GTDB lineage: Bacteria > Bacillota_I > Bacilli_A > Erysipelotrichales > Erysipelotrichaceae > UBA1783. Next base: position 8,209 of record JAGAFL010000147.1, read on the forward strand.
CAACGAAGCTGTCCCCAGCTCCGGTGGTATCGATCACCTCGGCCGGCAGAGCGGCCAGCAGGTACTCTTCTTCGCGGTTGCGGAAGTAGCAGCCCCGGCTTCCGGCCTTGATGATCACGTTTTTCACGCCCATGTCCAGGAAGAACGCCGCTGCCCTCCGGAAGTCTTCCTCAGGCGAGTGAGCATTCAGGGAAACGCCGCTGTAGTAGCCGGCTTCCGTTTCATTGGGGAAGAAGTAATCAACGAGGCTGAAGAATTCACGGAACTCTTCGACCGGGGCAATCTCGTAAAGAGGGACCTTGCTGTCACAGAGGACATAGGCTCCCGTCTTTCTGGCCGCCTGGGCGATCCGGTAATTGTTCTGCGCATCATCCAGCGGCGCCCGGAAACAGCTGGCAAAGCTGACAGCCCGGCACTGACTGATCACTTCCGGACTGACCGTCCGGCCGTTAAGGCGGACGGCCGGGGAATTGACGGAACTGCGGGAACCGTCTTCATTGATCCTGATGTTGGCGACCACACTCGCCAGCTGCCTATCCACCGTGATCCGGCTGATGTCGACTCCGGCATCCTGCAGCTGCTGAAGGATGATCTTACCGGCAAAGTCATCGCCGACAAAGCCGGCAACGGCCGCCTTAAGACCCAGACGGGTGGCGATGAGCGCTTCATTAAGGGCATCGCCGCCGACATGCAGGCTGATCTCATCGGCAGTTGCCGATCTTCTTACTTTTCCGTTTTCTCTGACGTTTCTGACCAGACAGTCCAGAACCAGCTGGCCCATGCATATTACATCTGTCATTCTTCCTGACCTCTTTTCCTGATTTCCGCTCCCCAGACTTCTGCCAGTCTGTCTGCCGACCAGGCGGCATTGGCCGGCGAAGTTGACGGCATTCTGACGGCCTGGCGGCCGGTCAGGGGGTAAAGATAACTTTCATACAGTTTATGAGCTGTGGCGCCGTTGCACAGGATCCTTTCGATCGGACTGTGATCAAGGATCACGGACAGATCGTTGGCGGTAACGTTGCTGATGGAACTGTCAGCCGAGCCGGTGATGTCGCACTGGGCGATCACGTCCCACAGGGCGATGCCGTTATTCAGCAGCAGTTCTTTCTTTTCCTCAATGGTTACCGGTTCCTTGCTGCCCGTCACCGCCGCCATGACCTTCCAGAAGCGGTTACGGGGATGGCCGTAGAAGAAGCGCTGCTGCCGCGATCTGACCGAAGGAAAGGAGCCCAGAATAAGGATCCGAGATCTTTCATCAAAAACCGGTTCGATATTATGCAGCTCCATGTTCTGTTATTCCGTTTCTATAATTCAATTCCGAACTCGCTGGGCATGAAGCGCGGGCAGACGTTTTCGCTGGTAACGATGACGCTGGCCGCCAGCCGGGTGCCTATCTCACAGGCCTGGGCCAGGGTCTTGCCGTAAGTCAGACCGATGGTCACGCCGGCAAAGAAGGCGTCGCCGCAGCCGGCCACGTCCTTGACGATGACCTTCATGCTTGGACAGATTCCTCTCTCTCCGCCGGTTTCGGCATAGACAGCGCCGCGGGAACCCATGGTCACGACCATCCGGCGAATGCCGGAAGCCTCGATCCGCTCAGCCAGCCAGTCAGCCATCTCTTCCTGAGGAACATGATCAAATTCCTCGGAAAAGAACAGACCGGCTTCCTCCAGGTTGCAGACGAAACAGTCGACATGCTTCAGAAGGTCTCTTCTCTTGACGGCAATGGACATGTTGGAGACCACTGCGTAGACTTTCTTGTCATACTTGCGGGCCAGCTTGAAGATACGGCTGACCAGATCCTTCTCCATGTCGATCTCCAGGGCGATGGAATCGCAGCTGCTGATGATCTCATCACCATGCTCATCCAGTACCTCGGCCAGTACCGACAGGTCAGGACGCTTTGATATGGAGGCATAGACATCTCCCTTTTCATCGAAGACGGCCAGCCAGGTGCCCATGCCGTCGGGAACCTGACGCATGTAGCGGGTATCGACGTGGTGTTCCTTCAGCTTGCGGATGACGTCGTCGCCGGTTCCGCCCTCATCGACGACGCTGACATAGGTCGGATTCAGTTCGACGTTGGCGATGTCCTCAACGATGTTGCGGCTGACGCCGCCGTGAACCTGTTCGATGCGCCCGGCATTGCGCCCGGCGGGCAGAAAGTTCTTCAGGGGATAGCCCTTGATGTCCACGAAGACTGCTCCGAATACCACGATACCCATAACCTGATCCTCCATTGCCGGCAAGCTGCTGTCCGGCCATTTTTACTTCGGTAACCATGTAGTTTGTTTCAAAAGGATGCGGGCATCACTCTTCAGGGGAAAAGTGATAATTCATTATATCATCACTTGCCGTCTGACAGCGTGCCAATCGCTCGGAAAAGCGAAGTTTCGCTTCCTCAGACTGCTTCATGCTGATGGAAAGCCGGGATGATTTACGATATAATACTATTCAGAGATTATCGGCAAATATGGAAATACAGAAGAGCAAGTCATTACGAAGGAAGATATTCAACGGGACCATTCAGGTTTCCCTAGTCATCCTTTTACTGGTAGGAGCCATGAACTACCTGCTGTTTTCCAACGGCGTTTCATCCTATTACCGTACCAGCGTTGAGCGAAATGCGTCTACCGCCGCTGCCGTGATCAATGTTGAGGACGTCATCTTTCTGGCGGACAGCGTCTGGGAAATCCTGAATGAGACCGGTCCCCGCAGTGAAGACAATCCCGCCTTCAACGGCATTCTGGATACCGAACAGTATCAGCGGACAGTCAGGATGCTCAATACGATCCGCTCTGAACAGAACGACGCCTTCCTGACCCTGGTTCTGGCCGACACCGAGAACATGCGCTTCGTCTACCTGGCTGATGCGGACGCATCCGCCCTTTCTTCCAATCACGTCAGCTTCCCGGGCGACTGCTATGAAATGAGCGAGAGTGAAAAAGCGGCCGTACTGGAATACCGCTTCTACATACCAACATACACCTATCATTATGATGAACGGGGGAAAGATGTCCTGCTCTACTCAGCCGGAAGCGCGGTCCAGAACAAGACTGACCTCAGTGGCGTCATCGCCTATATCATCGCCGACGTCCGTCAGGAAAGCATCTCCCGCGACATCCTGCCGACTATATACCAGAACCTCTTTATCCTGGCCGGCGTAGTTCTGTTTCTGGCCATCGTCGTCGTCATCCTGGGCAACATTCACATCATTGATCCGCTCAACAAGCTGTCCAGCGCCGCCCGCCAGTTCATTGCTGACCGCAAGAACAACCGTCATAACGAAGTACGTTACTTCAAGGCTCTTGGCATTAAGACGCAGGACGAGATCGAACAGCTGGCCCGCTCGATGAGCACGATGGAAAAGGACCTCAACAACTATGAGGAAGAAGTAATCTCCCTGACCAAGGATAAGGAAAGGATCCGCACCGAACTGACTCTGGCCCGCAACCTCCAGCACGATACCCTGCCGACCAGCTTCCCGCCGTTCCCCGAGCGTCCGGAGATCGACGTCTATGCCGTCATCGATCCGGCCCGTGAAGTCGGCGGCGACTTCTACGACATCTTCCTGATCGACGATGATCATCTGGCTCTGGTCGTCGCTGACGTCTCCGGCAAGGGCATTCCGGCAGCGCTGTTCATGATGATCTCCAAGATCCTGATCAGTACCACGCTGAAGAGCTGCCTGTCTCCCGCCAGAGCGCTGGAGAAGGTCAACGCGCTGCTGTGCGAGAACAACCGCGAACAGATGTTCGTAACCGTCTGGCTGGCCGTCGTTGATCTCAATACCGGTACGGTAACCTGCGCCAATGCCGGCCATGAAAACCCGCTGATCTGCCAAAACGGCGTCTGGTCATACATTACTGACAGGCACGGACTGGTACTTTCAGCCATGGAAGACATGAAGTACAGTGAACACACTATGCAGCTTCAGGACGGCGACTGGCTGTTCCAGTACTCCGACGGCATTCCTGAAGCGACCAACATCAACAGCGAATTATTCGGTGAACAGAGACTTCTGGACAGCTGCCAGAAAGCCAGCCTGGTATCCCCGGCCGGTTTCCTGAAGAGCATCCAGATCGACATAGATGAATTTGTCGGCGAAGCGGAACAGTTTGATGACATCACCATGCTGGCTTACCGCTTCCACCAAAAAGGAGGTAATGACAATGGAAATAGTTAAGACCCGTGAAGACAACAGCTTTACCGTAGCCATCAGCGGCCGGCTGGACACCATGTCCTCACCGCAGCTGCAGAGTGAAATGGAAACGGTCACCGCCGAAGCGGAAAACCTGGTCCTCGATCTGAAGGATCTGGAATACATTTCTTCTGCCGGTCTGCGCGTCATCCTTCTGGTCAAGAAGGCCATGGATGGCAGAGGCACGCTGGTGCTGAAGAACGTCAACGATACCGTCATGACCATACTGGACGTGACCGGCTTCAGCAGCATTCTTAACATTGAACCCGCCCACACAGAGAGTCAGAACGATGAAGACACTGCAGACTGAAGCGAAAATTGAAAACCTTCAGCTGGTGCTCAGCTTTCTTGAGGAATATCTGGAAGCGATGGACTGCTCTCCCCGGATGACCATGCAACTGCAGGTCGCCCTGGAGGAGATGTATACCAACATCTGCTTCTACGCCTATGTTCCGGAAAGCGGAGATGTTTTACTGCTGCTTGACAACCGCGGCAGCGTTCTGAAGATCTACCTGATCGACCGGGGCGTTGAATTCGACCCCACGGCCAAGGAAGATCCCGACGTCTCGCTCGACGCTTCGCAGCGGCCGATCGGCGGACTGGGCATCTACATGGTCAAGAAGATCGTCGACCGGATGATTTACCGGCGCATCAACGGTCTGAACGTGCTCTGTCTGGTCAAGGACATCAGCAGGGAGAACGGCGATGGAAAAATTTGACCGGGCGATCGTCTTTGCGACCAATGCCCATAAGGGGCAGACCCGCAAGGGCAGCAATTCCCCCTACATCGTCCATCCCCTGGAGGTCGCCACCATCGCAGCCACGATGACCGACGACGAGGACATCCTGTGCGCCGCCGTGCTGCACGACACCGTGGAGGATACCGACATAACCCTGGAACAGATCGAGGAAAACTTCGGAACAAGAGTCAGGCAGCTGGTACAGAGCGAAACCGAGAACAAGTACAAGCAGATCGATCCCAGTGCTTCCTGGAAACGCCGCAAGGCGGAATCCCTCCAGGATCTGAAGGAAGCTGACGGGGACATGAAGATGCTGTGGCTGTCGGACAAGCTGTCCAACATGCGCTCCTTCTTCCGGATGTATCTGGAAGAGGACGATGCCTTGTGGCAGCACTTCCACATGACCGACCCTGTGCAGCAGTACTGGTATCACCACACCATCCTGCTGTATCTGGCCGATCTGGACATCCACCCTGCCTATCAGGAATACAAGCGGCTTCTGGAGATCGTCTTCTCCACGACAATAAAGAAAAGAGGTAAAGAGAATGACTGAAGTAACCGAAAAGCGAGACAACGGCAAGCTCATCATCGGCCTGTCCGGACGCATTGATACATCAAACGCCCAGGAAGTTGAACAGTCCATCCGGACGATCCTGGAAAAGCAGCCGGCGGAGACCGTGATCCTGGACTGCGAAAAGCTCGAATACATTTCCTCTTCCGGCCTGCGCGTGCTGCTGCGGCTGCACAAGGAGATCAGCGATATCAGGATGGTGAACGTCTCCAGCGAAGTCTATGAGATCTTCGAGATGACCGGCTTTACCGAAATGATGAAGATCGAGCGCGCCTACAAGCAGCTTTCCATCGAAGGCTGCACGGTCATCGGCGAAGGCGCCAAGGGCCGGGTCTACCGGCTGGACGATGAAACCTGCGTCAAGGTCTACTTCAACCCCGATTCTCTGGAAGACATCAAGCGTGAGCGGGAACTGGCCAGAAAGGCCCTGATCAAGGGCGTGAATACGGCCATCTCCTACGATGTGGCCAAGGTCGGCGACAGCTATGCCTCCGTCTTTGAACTGCTGAACGCCCGTTCCTTCTCCTGGCTGATCGAAAACGACTCCGAGCACATCGACGACTACATCAGAATGTACGTCGACCTGCTCAAGGGCATCCATGCCATTGAGGCCCGGGAAGGCGAACTGCCTGACCAGAAGAAGGAAGCCATGGTCTGGGCTCAGTGGAACAAGGATTACTTCAACAACGAAGTCGGCGATAAGATCTACAGATTATTCGAGGAGATTCCCGAAAACAACCATATGATCCACGGCGACTTCCACACCCAGAACGTCATGTTCCAGAACGGCGAAGTCATCCTGATCGACATGGACACGGTAGCCATGGGCGACCCGATCTACGAACTGGGCAACATCTATCAGTCCTTCGTCGCCTACAACGAAGTTGACCACCAGCATTCCTGGGATTTTTTGGGCATGAGTTATGAACATACCGTCTACCTCTGGGAGAAATCGCTGGAGCTCTACATGGGCACCACCGACCGCAAGGTGCTGGAAGAAGCGGAAAACAAGGCCAAGATCGTGGCTTATGCCCGTCTATTGCGCCGTACCGTCCGCAAGGACAGCGAGAATACCAAGCTGATAGACAACTGCGTCAGAAAGCTGACCGAGCTGGTCGGCAAGGTCGACAGCCTGGCTCTGTAAGAGGCAAAACATGATCCTGTTAATTGAAAGCGTCATTCTCTGCCTGCTCTTCACCCTGATGGTGTATAAGATGAGCCGGGAGCCGATCAAGACACTGTACAACTATCCCCCAAGGATTCAGGAACGGGTCAAATCCCTGCCGCAGTACGAAGGCCAGATCCCCACTCAGGAAAACAAGCTGGCCGCCAAGCTGGCTGCCTGCGTTCTCTTTCTGATCGTCTTAAGCCTGTTACTGCGCTACGTCAACGGCTGTACCAGTTTCTGGTCGGCGCTGGGGCAGGGCTTTCTGTTATGGACTGTCGTCAACCTGTTTGATGCCGTCGTCATGGACATCATCTGGTTCTGCCACGACCCTCACTTCGTCTTTGAGGGAACCGAGGACATGGTTGAGGATTACCATGATTACTGGTTTCACATCAAGGGATTCTTCATCGGCGAAGCACTGGCGGCTGTCATCTGCACTCTCGCCGCCCTCATCGTTCCCCTGCTTCCCTGAAGCATCAAGGCATATGAAAAGCCTCTGTCAGACAGAGGCTTTTTTCATTCCTTTAACGGTTTAGTCAGAATCCCCATTGAATAAGTAGTAGACAAAGACATCGCCTGCCTTCATCCATTCTATTTCTGCCGAAAGCAGAGGCTGGCCAATGCTGTCCAGTCTGATTTCATCTTCCGAAACCACTGTCAGCTTCAGGTACACTTCCTCACCGTTCTGATCCCTGGCGGTGATGTGCCTGCCGGAGACTTCGTAAACCCCGCCGATGCCGGTAGAATACATCATCCCCGGACCGATCCGCCAGATCTTCTGCTCGGTATCAAACCAGACATACGAACCCATGCTGTCGCTCTTGAGTATGTACATGCCCGATTTCAGTTTCTTCTCTGCCCCGTTAAGGCCCTGACATCCTGCCAGCATCAGCAGAGCCAGAAGTATCATGACTGCCTTCTTCATGCGACCACCTCCCAGCGACTTTCTGATAATTATATGTTAGCGTAATGGCCTCTGACCTTCAACACCGTAAGGGGAAAAGGGATGCGCATCACTTTCTTTGACATTTAAGGAGATTTTTTCTATATTATTATGTATATTCAAAAATAGGAAAGGAGATGTGAACATGAAACTAAGTCCACCGAAGAAAGTAACCTGGATCATTGCCGTGATTCTGGCCGTTGCCGCTCTGGTTATCAAGTTAGCCGGCCTGGCTTCTGTCGCTGTTGCCTTCTGGGTAGCCTTCGCTGCCGCCGTTTTACTGGCACTGGCAACTTTCCTGACCGGTCTGTAAACCGACAATATTCGCTTACAGAAAGAAAGAGCGGGGATCATCAAGATCCCTGCTCTTTTTTCTTACTCTTTTACTGCGACGACGCGGTCGTACTGCAGCAGCCTTTCCCCATCGAATGCCTCCAACATCAGCCAGCCGGCGATGCTGTTCTGAGAGGCCTTTTCGCTGATGAAATGGCGCATGAAGCTCATGAACTCAGGATGGCGGAACCACTTGCCGGAAAGGGCGTCCAGGCGCTTAAGGCTTGGTCTGATCTGTTCCGTCAGGTCGGTGATCTCAATGTCCTTAAAGCCGTTATCCTTCAGGTATCTTTCCGTATCGCCGATGCACAGATCCCGGTCCGTCACGCACATGGCCGCCAGGGCAATGCGGTTGACCTTCTTTTCGAAATCGGTCATCTCTGATTTCGCCAGCGGTTCGTAGACATCGTAGACGATCAGCTTGCCCCCAGGTTTCAGCACCCGGGAGATCTGGCGGTATGTCAGGTTCTTATCCGGTCCGTGGCAGATCGTCTCCACCCCGAAGACCAGATCAAACCTGTCCTGTGCAAAGGCGGAAAGATCGTTGTAGTCACCCTCCACCAGAGTGACGTTGGCCGGCACCCGGTTTTTCAGGAAATTGCGGTCGGGCAGATCCAGAGCCGTAAATTCTATGTCGGGAAACCTTTC
>JAGAFL010000148.1:0-13252 GCA_017612595.1 Erysipelotrichaceae bacterium
GAGTATTTTTGTGTGAACGGGTTGTTTAAGGATGCTGTGGTAATGCAGAAATTGCTATAGAATTTTGACGGATTGCACCGAATAAAGCATCGTCTATATGAATAAACAAGTTGTTGATGACGCTGAAGACGATGAGAGGATATAAAGATGATAAATGAAAGAGTACAAAACTATATAGATGATCATTCTTTCTGCTCAGAATATCTCTTTAAGGACTGGAATACATTCCTGGATGTTCTCTATTCGGAAGGAGGACGTGTTTCTTCCATTCTCTGGTGGGATCACTGCAAGAAGAATCTGCAGCATCTGTCCGTTGGCGCCGGCGGCTACGCTGATCCGGATGACCTGGAGTATATGTACGCGGAAACACAGTTTTTTGAAGATGGGCTGGAGACAAAGTCGCTTGAGGAAATCAAACAGCATATTAACGAAATGAGAGCATCAGGTCTTATTCTGGGGGACAAGTATTTCAGCTTTGATCTGGTGCCGTCCTTCTATCTTGATGAACAATGAGACCCGGTTTCATATTGTCTGACGAGAATAATATAATATGATGGAAACCGAAAGACTACTGAAAAGGAGAGCTGAAAATGAGCAGAAAAAGAATTCTGATAATCATGATCATGGCGGTAATAGCACTGTCGGTAATGGCCCTGTTCAGAAAACCGTGGCTGTATGGCGATCAGGAAGCAATCGACTACATGAACGGACACTATTCATTTGAAGACGGAAGAATAGATCATTTAACTTATCTGCAGAAGAAGTATTCACGCGAACTGGGCGATTACATGCAGTATTATGTCACATTTGAAAACGGAAAGAAGAGCATCGTCAGGGCTTACGTCAAGATGCATAATCACTTAACTATGATCGGACCGGATTTCTATATCAAGTCATGCCGAGTGTTTGACAGAGACATTGTGATGGAACCGGGAAAATACATTGCCATCAGGCGTTTTGATAATACCGCTCCGGTGAGCATAACGGTCAGAAACGACGGCACTTATGATCTGCTGAACTATTCTGATGCAGGAGAAGAAATAACCGGCACCTGGCTGCTTGAAGACAATTTTCTTATTCTGAAAAACAATGACGGGGAAGAGATAATGAGATTCATTACCGATGGATCAGTATTGGTCTTTCAGAAACCGGCAAGTGATAATGACAATGTTTTAATGGAAGATGGGGATGTATTCATCCTGGACTGAATGCCGGCTTTCTTCCAGGCTCATTTAGTTTGAATCTCAAGGGTAGAGCGGCAGGCTCTATTCTTCTTTTGGACCGGTGATGTCATGATGGCAACGCCGTAATATCCGGGTTTGTCTTTATCCTGAGAGCTATCTGGGTTAAAATATTTATATCCTGAAGTGATATCTTTAAATGTTTGAAATAATGTCAGGAAGATCCGGCTGACCGCAGACTGCACTGATGCCCACCGGGCATTCCAGGCGTCGCTGAATTACTGTGAACTGCCGGAAAGGGGCTGCTGCGGCTCCATTTAGCGGAGAAATAAAGGAAGCGTCAGAGACATGAAGAGAATACTGCTTGTAACTTCCGCCTATACAGGAGCGGGTCATAAGTCAATAGCCGAGGCACTGTCGGAACAGTTTTCCCAGATGGAGGAAGTTGAACTGAAGGTCATCGACGGTTTTGAACTGGCCGGTCAGTTCGGCGTAAGACTGGCAAAGCTGTACGGCATGATGTCACGTCATGCTACCGTCATGTACAATGCCTCCTGGCGGTATACCATGGCTCATCCGTACCGCTACGCCATTGCCTCTCAGCTGTGCTGGCGCCGTTTCAGCCAGTGTCTGCGCAGCTATCAGCCTGATCTGATCATCACCGTTCATTCGCTGTTCAACGGTCTGGTCAGCAGGATACTGGAAGGGGAAGGCGCAGCCATTCCCCTGGCAGTCGTGCAGGCTGATCCGGTCAACATTCATTCTTCCTGGTGCAATACCAAGGCTCAGCTGACCGTCTGTTCGACGCAGGAAGCCAGGCAGTCCTGCATCAGTCAGGGCATGGACCCTGAAAAACTGACAGTAGTGGGTTTCCCGATTCGCCGTCGCTTTGCTGAAGCGGGAAACAGAGCCGCTGAATGGTCATATGATGAAAGCCGGCCGCTTAAGTGCCTGCTGATGAGCGGCGGGGAAGGCAATGTCAGCATCAGCAGATATGCTCAGGCGGCGCTGGAACTGGACAATACCGAAGTCACCGTGATCTGCGGCCGCAACGAAAAGCTCCGCCGGCATCTTGAAGACCTTCTGACACCCCGGTACGGACAGCGCATCCGGATCCTGGGCTTTACGGAAGACATGGAACAGAAGATGCTGGAAAGCGATCTTCTGATCACCCGGGGCAGTCCCAACAGCCTGTTTGAAGCTGTGGCGGTGAATCTGCCATTGGTCATTACCGGTCCGCTGCTGGAACAGGAAAGAGACAATCCGCGGCTGATGCAGGAACATGGTCTCGGGGTCATCTGTTATAGTCCGGATGAACTGCCGGCAATAATCAATGATCTGCGCCGGGATAACGGAGCAGGACTGATAAGGATAAGAAAAGCTCAGCACGGTTACCGCTGCGCGGAAAATGCCGGGCAGATAGCTGAAGCGGTGATGCGGCTGATAAAGTAACAGATCAGCAACCGTGATTCTGACTGATTCCGGCAGATGCCACGCAGGAGAAGAAAAGCTATGAAACTGTATGAACCGAAATATGATGATCTCTGGTTCCGCCGGCAGATGCTGGAAGATGAGGAGACGATGTCATATAACCACCACTGGGGCGGGACGGTTTCCTTTCCCCGCAAGGAATGGCAGGAATGGTTTGATCACTGGATAGTGAACCATGACAATAGACGCTGGTACCGCTATCTGCAGGATGAAGATGACCGCTTCCTCGGCGAGGTGGCATATCATTATGATGAACAACGACAGATCTGGACGGCAGATGTGATCATCTACGCTCCCTTGCGCGGTCAAGGTTACGGCAGCCGGGGACTGGAAATGCTCTGCGAAGCTGCCCGCCAGGCCGGAATCGAAGTTCTGTATGACGACATTGCCATCGATAATCCGGCTATCGGGCTTTTCCGGAAGCACGGCTTTGTTGAAGAGTACCGGACTGATGAAATAATAATGCTGAGGAAAGACCTTGGTGAACGGAAGGGGAATAATGAGATGATACTTGAAACGGAAAGACTGAAGCTGAGACACTGGCAGTCTGAGGATGCCGCCGAGCTCTACCGCTATGCCAGCGATCCCCGGGTGGGAACACCGGCCGGCTGGCCGGCTCACCGCAATGAAGAGGAAAGCCGGATCGTCATCGACAAGTTCCTCAGCAATCCCACGGACTATGCCATCATCTGGAAACAGACGAATCTGCCCATCGGGGCCATCAGCCTGAAGTTCAACAGCGATCTGGCCAGCGGTGATGAGGAATGCGAACTGGGTTACTGGCTTGGGGTTCCCTATTGGGGAAGGGGCATCATGCCGGAAGCCGGCCGGGAAATGCTCAGGCATGCCTTTGAGGATCTGAACATGAAAAGGGTATGGTGCGGTTACTATGAGGGAAACGACAAGAGCCGCCGGGTTCAGGAAAAGCTGCATTTCCGCTATCATCACACCAGCGATGAGGTCGAGGTGGCTCAGCTGCATGAAAAGCGCCGCGGGGTAGCCAACCTGATCACCAGGGAACAGTGGCTGGAAGACCGCCGGAAGGCTGAGCAGGCCATCACGGTCAACATCTACTATACCGGCGAAGGGTCGGCAGCCGTTGACTTCATGAAGGAGATGGAATCCAGCGGCATCGCCGGCAGGATCAGAGCGGAAGAAGGAAATCTGCGCTATGAGTATTTCCTGCCTTCCGATGATCCGCAGACGGTCCTGCTGATCGATTCCTGGAAAAACCAGGAAGCTCTGGACCGCCATCATGCGACGGAAATGATGCAGCAGATCGTTCTTCTGAGGGAGAAATATGATCTGCACATGAGAGTGGAAAGATACGTCAGCGCTGAAGAAAACAGCGGTGACGAAAAATACGCGCGCAAGTAAAAGGAGAAAGCAACATGGAATTCAGGAAAGTGATCAGAAACCGGTACTCATGTAAGAAGTACAGCGCCCGCCAGGTCGAAGAGGAAAAGCTTGATGCGATCCTTCAGGCCGGCCGGCTGGCTCCGACTGCCAAGAATCTGCAGGAACAGCATGTCTATGTCATCAGGACACCGGAAATGCTGGCCAGGATCGATGAGGCCACACCCTGCCGTTATGGCGCTCCCACCGTGCTGGTGGTGACCTATGACCGCAATAACGTCTTCACCTATCCGGGCGGCCAGCGGACATCAGGCATGGAGGATGCCGCCATCGTGGCTACCCACATGATCCTGGCTGCCGCCGATGAGGGAGTTGACAGCTGCTGGATCAACAAACTTGAGCCGGATGTGCTGGCGGGAATCCTGCAGCTGCCGGAAAACGAAGAAGTCCTGATGATCATGGACCTGGGTTACGGTACGGATGAAGCAGCACCGCTGCCCAATCACTTTAACCGCAAGCCTCTGGAGGAAACGGTGACCTATCTGTAGATAGCGGAAAGAAAGCAGGTAACGCGACATGAATGAAGTACGCCAGACGAACATCTACATCGGATTGAATGATTCCGAAACCCATCAGCAGATCCACGAGACGGCCAAGTACATCGACATTCTGAAGATCGTCTGCCAGAACTATCATGTGGCTTTTTCAGCCACCATGGTCAGCGGCGGGTATTTTCATGATGACGGCACCTACGTGGATGAGAACACTTTGGTGCTGACTTTGCTGGATGCCGACAAGCAGATCATTCAGGAGATTGCTCAGGATCTGTGCGCCTTCTTCCATCAGGAAAGCGTCATGGTCACGTCATCGTTATCGGAAATGTATTTTGTCAGGGAGACCATTTAGGAAAGGATAAGAAAATGAGCGAGGAGAAAACCGTAAAACTGGAAAACGAGTACGTGGAAGCGACCGTATCGGAAAAGGCCGCTGAAGTCATCAGCTTCAAGAGGAAGGACAACGGCATTGAAATGATCTGGTGCCGCGATCCCGCCTACTGGTACAACTGCAATCCCATTCTGTTCCCCTATTACAGCAAGCTTAAAGACGGCAGATATGAGATCGACGGACGGACCATTGAGATGGGCCAGCATGGCTTTGCCCGGCGGGCCTGGTTCCGCTTCACCAGAGTGGAAAGAGAAAGATGCGAACTGGAGCTGAGCGATGATGAAGACACCTGGGCTCTTTATCCCTTCCATTTCACCCTGAAGGTCAGATATCAGCTGGAAGGCTGCCGGATCGTGATTAGCTATCAGATCATCAACCGCGACCGCCGGGACCTGCCGTTCAACATCGGCTTCCACCCGGCCTTCAACTGTCCCTTTACCCCGGACAGGAAGTACGAGGATTACCGCATCGAGTTTGAAAAGTGCGAAGATCTCCGGCATCCGGAAAAGCCGCACCTGACTTCCGGCAGCAGTTTCAGCCTCTGCGATACCCTGGTCGACGGCTCGTATTTCTACGAAAACAGCCAGATAAAGAGCAACTGGTGCCAGCTGACAGATGGCGTTCATACCCTGCGGGTAGGCATCGAGGGATATCAGATCCTGGGCTTCTGGAAGAAGAGCACTGACACGCCCTTCATCTGCATTGAACCATGGAGACCGGTTTGTGACCTCAGGCAGGCCAGAACTTTCCGCGATGACGTGGATAATAACCTGCTGCCGCCCAATCAGCAGTTTGAGTGCTCATATTACTTTGAGATCGTCAGCTGAAACAGGGAAGGAGTAAAGAATGATTACCGATGCATTTGACCCTCAGTCAGCAGCCAAGATAAACGTACCGGCAAACGAAAATGCGGTCAAGGTCGACGCCGTGATCTACACTTTCTCGCGGATCATCGAGCAGTATGTTCTCGATAACTACGAATGTGAAAAAGTCGGCGAAATGCACAATGCCGGCTGTTCCACCCCAGTTTACTGCTTTCCCTGTCACGGTCACCGTTTCGGCTTCTTCAAGACCTGGGTGGGCGCTCCGGCCTGCGTGGGAACGGTCGAAGAGGTAATGGGCATTCTGAATGCCCGCAAGTTCATTCATTTCGGCGGTGCCGGCTGTCTGGATAAGGAAATAGCGAGAGGCAAGGTCATGGTTCCCACCGCTGCCTACCGGGACGAAGGAACCTCATATCACTATGCTCCGGCTTCGGATTACATCACCATAAAGAATGCGCCGATCGTAGCCGGCTTCATGAAGGATAACGGCATACCTTACGTTCTGGGTAAGACCTGGACTACGGATGCCTTCTACCGGGAAACCGTGAACAACTTCGAAAAGCGCAGAGCTGAAGGCTGCGTTTCCGTGGAAATGGAAGGTTCAGCCGTTCAGGCGGTCTGCGACTTCCGTGGCCTGGAGGTCTACATGTTCTTCACCGGCGGCGATCTGCTGGACGCTCCCGAGTGGACAGCCCGGCAGACTGAAAACCAGATCAAGGACACCCAGCATGATTCCGGGCATTTTGAGATTGCCCTGGCATTGGCTGAGCATGTAGCCGATCTGTGAAAAACTGTTGATCAGTCCGATAAGACATTTGAAAATGCCTGACCAGAAACGGTCAGGCGCTTTTCTACATATGAGGCTGTGTCAGTCTTTCTTTTCCGGCTGATTGATCCTGGGAGTCGGCAGTCTGCGCAGATACAGGCAGTAGGCCAGGGCGACCGTAAACAGCAACCCAAAATATACCCAGTCCAGCACCGGTCCCTTGCCCGCGGTCAGTTTGGAGGTGACGTCGATCAGGCTGTGAGAGAGAATGCAGGGCAATAGGCTGCCGCTCTTGTAGAATACCATGGTATAAATGAAGCCGATGGCAACGGCACCGATAACCTGGGTGATGGTATCAAAGAAGTCCTGACCGATGAACAGGTTGAGGATGTGGCCCAGTCCGAAGGAGACGGCGCAGACGATGACAGCGGTCACGGCACTGCCGTCATTGATCATGGCCTTGAACAGGAATCCCCGGAAGATCAGTTCTTCGGCAAAGCCTACCAGCGCCATGGTGATGATGCTGTAGAGCAGTCCCGGCAGCGGGTAATCCGGCTTGATGCCGCCCCAGAGATTTCCGGAAGTGATCAGCCACAGCGGTATCAGCCACAGCATCTTCCTGGTGCAGCCTTCCCAGCGGGCCAGACCGTACTTTTCCATCAGTCCGTTGGACCGGACAAACAGGAAGGCAGCCAGACAGATGAGCGCCAGTCCGATCATCGGGTAAGGGCTGTCGTCGCCCAGCGGGCGCAGATTGCCCATGGTAACGGTATACAGGACGATCCAGAGGATCGCGAACAGCAGTTCATTCTTTTCATACAGTTTCTTCATTCTATACCTCCACACCGGCTGCCATCAGAGCGCCTTCAAGAACGCGTTCCAGATAGCCGGCTATCGTTTCTTCATCAAATTCCAGATCATTGTTGGCGATGATGCTGGCATAACCGTGGGTAAACAGAGCGACGGTCACAAAGACTTCCTTGGTCTTCTCCCTGTCCAGCTGCAGGCCCTGCTGCATGGCGCTGAGCACCGGCAGCAACTGCGGCGAATCGATCATCTCCATGATGTTCTTTTCCCTGACGTATCCTGACTGAAACAGGAAACGGAAGAGCCGGGGTTCTTCAATCGCAAAGCGAATGTAGTTCAGACCGATCTGCAGCAGCGGGTCAGTCTGTTCCAAAGAGCGCATCAGCCACTGCGTATGGTAGCTGTCAGCCTGAGCGTAAACCTGATTCTTGAGCTGTTCGATGGTATCGAAATGATACATGATCGGCTGGGTTGAGCAGTTAAGCTTACTGGCAAGTGCCCGGACGTTCAGATTTTCCTCTCCATGCTCCTTTATGATTTCCAGCGCCGCGCTGACGATCATTTCCTCACTGATGCGGGTTTTTGGCGGCATATGTTCACCTCCGATATATAACATATGTTATATAACAAATATTATAATATCAGTTCAGGAATTGTCAACACCGGAAGAAAGGGAGGTTTGGCCTCCCCTGTTTCAATACGGTTTTCCTTATGGTCAGATGACGCTGTCCTGCTTTACTTCAAAGCCGAAGAACTTCAGGGCCTTGGGAATGGCCTGATTCCAGAAGAAGTAGTTGTGTTCTCCCGGCCAGTATTCCTCGCCCGCAAAGGCTTCAGGGCAGGTGGTCTTCAGTTTCTGGGCCATCTGATAGCAGCTTTCATAGACGATGTCTTCAGTACCGCAGTAGAACATGATCTTCGGCTTGTGACCGTCATATTCAGCCAGCTGGTCGATCAGAACGTTGATGTCGGTACTGACATTGAGCGTATCCTTGCCTTCCAGTCCGAAGACGCCGTTGTAGTGGCGGCCGGCGATGTTGTTTTCCATCTTCGGCACGTTGGCGCCGGACAGGCAGACAGCCTTTCCGTAGTTTTCCGGCTTGGAAAGAGCGCATTTCAGAGTACCGTAGCCGCCCATGCTTTCGCCCATGACGAAGGTCTGCTCGGGATCATCGGTCAGCGGCAGATAGTTCTTGAGCTTCATCGGCAGTTCCTCAGTGATGTAGGTGTAGTAGTTCTGCCCGTAGTATTCATCGGTGTACATGCTGTTGTTGACGGCGGGCATGACGACGATGAGATTGAGATCGCGGCACATCAGAAAGATGTTGCTGAGATGCAGCCAGCTGCTGTTGTCGTTCTTGTAGCCGTGCAGGATGTAGAGCACCGGATACTTGAGGCCTCTCAGATCCTCGGTCTTATGCCGGTCTTCCGGCAACAGGATGTCGACCTTGGTATCCATGTCCAGGGCTACCGATCTCATGGTAAAGGTTGAGTGAATCATGTTTTTCCTTTCTTTTACAGGCCGTAAGCGACCTGATAACGCGTTCCGTCGTAATTGATAAGAATATCCGGATCCTTGCTCTCATTGAGCACGACGCCGACATTGATGCTGTCAGACTTCTCATACCATTCAATGGCCTGCTGCATGGTCACCCCGCCTCGGAACTTGCGGTCGATCAGCCTTTCCCGGACCACCTCGTGGTCGCAGCTGATCAGGATGCTGAGATCGCAGAACTCTCTGAGTTTCTTCCAGCGGCCGCCTAACAGCAGATAATTGCCTTCCAGAATGACGATGTCCTTATTGATGAGCAGAGCATCGGAAATGGGATCGTGGATCTGCCGGCTGTAGACAGGCCACAGGCTGTCGCCCTGCTGACTTTCCCTGAGCTTGTCATAAAGAGCGCTGACATCAAAGGTCTGCTTCTGACCCTTGATCTCGGTCAGCCTGATGCGCTGACCGTTACGGCAGGTGTAATGGGTCTGCAGGTAGCTTTTCGGGTAGTGGAAACCGTCCATGCCTACCGTCTGCAGATTGCTGATGCCCATCTTATTTGCCAGATCCTGCAGAAAGGCGAGCAGAGTGCTCTTGCCGCTTCCGGGAGGAGCCGCCAGAAAGACGAATATCCGCCTTCCGGCTTCCTGCTGGATCTGCTGAAATCTCCTTAACAACGGCTTGAAGACATTCTCCACGTCTTCGCTGTCGTATTGCGCCCGGACTTCCAGTCCGTTGATTTCAAAGGTGTACTGCTGCAGCATATCGCTTTCCTTCCCATTCAATAACTGCTGTCTCTTTAAGGACAGCAGTCATGTTTCTGTTTGTCAGTTAATTGGTTTATTCGTCGTCAGAGGAGGCCTGCATGCCGGCGAACAGCTTGTTGACATAGACGACGCCATCCTTACCGACCTGCTCGAGGGCTTCCATGTCGTATTCGTCAAACAGTCTCTTGCCCAGCAGTTCGAGAACCAGCGGCAGGTTCAGTCCGGTGAAGACATCAACACCCTGGCTCATGAAGGTGGCGGAACGGTTGAACGGGGTGCCACCCATCAGGTCAACGATCAGGATGGCGCCTTCGCCGCTGTCGATCGTTTCCAGCTTGGCCTTGATCTTCTCGTCAAAGGCTTCCGGTGAATCATCCGGTTCCAGACAGAGATAGTCGTACTGGGGAATGTCCTCGCCCATGAACCACTGAGTGGTTTCATACATGCCCTTGGACAGGGTTCCGTGGCTTAATAGTAAGATACCTTTCATTATGCTTTCTCCTTTTATTGTTTTTCTGCCTTTATTATAGCATCAACGAACCGTTCCGGCATGCCTTTTGGATACACGGTAGTGTTGGTTTCCTGGCATTCCATCGTGTAGGCTTCCTCATCGACCATGTAGCCCAGGTTGAGGTTGCCGGTATAGCCCCAGAGAATGCAGAACTTCTTCGGCGAGGCAGCCTTGGCTTTCAGACCCAGGATCGAACCCAGTTCGCCGGGAACGGAGATGATCTGCAGCTCGTCAAAGTCATAGACGTCGGCCCGCATCTCGATCTTCCTGGTGCCGTCGCCCAGCGACTGCTTATACCTGAAGCCTTCAATGCCGGAGAGCAGGACCTTCCTTTCGGTCAGATCATCGGTGTGCTCCAGCCTCTTTTGGAAGTCGGCTATCTTATCGATCCACTGCTGGGAATTGAAGGTGACATCTTCGCTGTACTCAACGTGTCTTCTGGTTACCCTGTTCATTTCAAAGGGCTGCCAGATGCTGCGCTTTCTTTCGATCTGCTCGGCAAGATTATCGGCCATCAATTCCAGATCCGGGAAGTCCTGACCGGTACGGTACTGGCGGTTGCCCATGTCGCCGCTGTTGCCGTTGGCCATGAAGACTTGGCAGTGGAAGTATTCGCCCAGACGGTCTCTCAGGGCGCCGAATAGTTCGCCGGTCAGCGCGTAATTGCGGGGACCAAGCACCGTGTTATGACAGGACAGCTGGCAGAACAGGGCCTTCAGATTCTCTTCTCTGTCGAAGAAACCGATCAGATGAACGATCTTGTCGGAAAGCTTGTTGGCGTCGTTGCGGTTAGAGTAGATGCCGTCAACGGTAAGGCTGCTGTAGCGCGGCCATACTTCGCTGCCTTCCGCCTTCCAGCAGCGCTTTATCGAGTCAGCCAGAAGTTCAGAGAGATAATCAAGGTATTCAGGATCGGATTCATCCCGGTCAGCGATTATCATGCCCATGGCCGGAGCGCTGTGGTCATGAGAGACACCAATTATGAAATTATCATCATTTAGTTCCAGCCCCCGGGCCTTCGCAGCCTTGTTCAGTCTGCTGAGCAGCGTTTCACCCAAGCCGACTGAGTCGACGGAAACCCAGGCCATCTTCTGATTGTCCAGCGTCAGGACGTAGACGACCGCCTTGACGTCATCGTGAATGCTTTCATAGGGATGGTCTCTCTGTACGTAACCGCATTGCATGCAGGGCTTCTGTGGATTGATGACAATCTCCTCAAATGCTAATCTCATAGCTGTTGTCCTCCTTTAAAGAAAAAGAACAGGCAGGCTGCAACAGCCTGCCTGTAAAACGGTTGCCTGATTAGGCGATGATGCCTAATGCTGATAAGACAACGGAGATTACCAGAACAGCCAGAACGAGCTGGGTCATGGTAAGCTTTCTGCCTCTCAGTAACTTGGCAGCAATGAAGGTTGACAGAACTGCCAGGAAGTTCGGTAACAGGGTATCCAGCAGACCCTGGATGGCGACGATGTTGTCATTGCCTAAATCCAGGACGACCGGGCACTTGATGCCGATGGTTGACGGAATGAGAGCACCTAAGACGGTTAAGCCTAAGATGCCGACAGCGTCAGTAACTAACGGCAGCTTGTCCTTCAGAACGGAAACGAAGTTTCCGCCCATCTTGTAGCCCCAACCGAAGAATCTCATACGGAAGCAGTGTAATACTGTCCAGTAGACACATTCGATCAGCCAGCCGACCAGTGAGCCGTCATAGGCCATGGAAGCGGCGATCGGGGTGAAGATGGCAGGCATCATGATCCAGAAAATGGAGTCGCCGATGCCGGCGGTCGGGCCCATAAGACCAGTCTTGAAGTCCTGAATGGCGTCAGCGCCTTCAATGCCTAACTCCTGTTCCATACCTAAGGCAGCACCGATGATCAGGGATGCCATGTACGGCTGGGAGTTGAAGTACTTGGTGTGGTTCAGTAAGGCGGCCTTGTAGTCTTCATCTTCCGGATACAGCTTTCTTAAAGCCTTTGCCAGACCATAGACAACGCCCGGGCCGTTCTGAGTGCCGTAGTTGAAGCAGGCGATAGATAACCATAAGAAGCGGAAATTGGCTTCCTTAACATCCTTGTTTGTTAACTGATAAACTGGCTTACTCATCTTCCATGTCACCTCCTACGGAAACACCGCTCTGCTGCAGATCTCTGAACCTCAGTTCATTCTTGTAGTAGATCAGAGCGAAGACAATGCCGATTAAGCCGATCGGCAGGATACCGATTCCCAGATATGAGAACAGTACGAAGCCGAGGATCAGGTAATGCCAATGCTTGTCTATGGGCATGTAGTTGATCAACATGGCCATACCTGTGACAGGCAGCAGCTTACCGGCAACGTTCAGGCCGTTGTACAGCCACTCGGGCATGATGTCAACGATCTTCTGAACAACACCCTGGCCGGCGAAGATAACGATGGCAACCGGTAAGGCCCACTGAACATAGTTCAGAGCGGCGATGACTAACGGAGCCTTGATGCCCTTGTCGAACTCGCCCTTGGCGATGGTTTCCTGGGCTCTGGCAGCGATACCGGTACCGATAGTCTTGATCAGGATATCAAGATAAACGGACAGCATGGCAACCGGCAGACCTACGGCCATACCAGTAGCGATGGGTTCCTTAAGCTGTACGGCAACGATTGTTGCGACGAAGGTTGTGATGTGGAAGTTGGGAACGGAAGCTCCACCCAGACCGACAACACCGAGAGACATCAGTGATAAGGTTGCACCGATCTCAATACCTACAGCCGGGTTACCCAGGATGGCACCGACGATGAAGCCTTCACCAACGTTGCTCCAACCGAGAACGAAGGTCTGCGGGCCATACATGTCGACTGCTCTGTAGACGGCGAATAGAATAATTAGCAGTGCCTGCAAAATATTCATTCCAAACATAAATAGAGTAATCTCCTTTCTTCTATATCTAAATTTATTTAGATCCTACTTTAAGACTGACCAGACGTCCACTTCCGGAATGGCCGGGTTGTGCTGGACAATGATCTTGGTGCCGGCATCGCGCAGCTCCTTGCAGGCCTCGACTTCATCGTCCGTGATGAAGGCGCGGTCGGAAAGCTTGTGGCCTTCGTTGAGCATGTCGGTGCAGCCGATGAC
>JAGAFL010000149.1:0-8650 GCA_017612595.1 Erysipelotrichaceae bacterium
GATCAGACCGGTGATGTTCAGCAGATCGTCAAAGCTCTTGGCGACATTGACGATATCCTGACCGGTCAGGGCATCGACTGTCAGCAAGATCTCTTCCGGCTTGAACTTCTTCTTGAGAACGGAGAGTTCATTCATCAGTTACTTATCGACGTGCAGACGGCCGGCGGTATCGATCAGCACGGTATCATAGCCCTTGTCCTGAGCGTACTTCAGACCCTGTTTGACGGTTTCCTCGGCCTTGACCTGGGTTCCCAGGGTGAAGACTTCGACATCGATCTGCTGACCGAGAGTCTGCAGCTGCTCGATGGCAGCGGGACGGATGATGTCAGCCGCGATCATCAGCGGCCTGCGGCCGTCCTTGTCGCGGATCAGCTTGCTGATCTTGGCAACGGAAGTCGTCTTGCCTGTGCCCTGCAGACCGACGACCATGATGGTGGTAATGCCGTTCTGCCGGTAGGCCAGCTGCGCCTGGGATTCACCCAGAAGGCTGGTTATCTCATCGCGGACGATCTTGTATACCTGTTCGGAAGGATTGAGAGCCTGGGATACGGATACCCCGACCATCTTCTCCCGGAGGGTTTCAATGAAATGTCTGACCACACCGTAGTTGACGTCCGCTTCCAGTAAGGCAACGCGGATCTCCTGCAGCATGGCGTTCATGTTCTTTTCGGTAAGTTTGTCCTTACCGGCGATGTGCTTGAAGGCAGCGGTCAGCCGGTTGCTTAATGAATCAAATGCCATAGTGATATCACTCCCCGCTACATTTTACCATATTTTGATTATTATATTTGAATCACCTCCCCATTATTGGGTAAAATAGAGATGACAGAGAAAGGAAGATGAATAATGAAAGTATATCGTTGTCCGAAGTGCGGCAACATGGTTGCCATGATTGAAGAGCATGTCTGCATTCCGCATTGCTGCGGCGTAGCCATGGAAGAGGTCGTCGCCAATACCCAGGATGCGGCCGTTGAGAAGCACGTTCCCTTCGTTGAAGTTGAAGATAACAAGGTGAAGGTCAGAGTCGGTGAGGTCGATCATCCGATGATCGAAGCCCACTACATCACCTGGATCGCCCTGGAAAGCGAAATGGGCTGGCAGATCAAGTACCTCAAGCCGGCTGAAGAGCCCAAGAGATGCTTCCATCTGTGCCCCAAGGATAAGCCGGTAGCCGTCTACGCCTACTGCAATCTCCACGGCCTCTGGAAGAAGGAACTGTAAGACACATTAAAAGGACAGATGAACGTTGTACTCATCTGTCCTTTCTTATGCCCTGTTACAGGATCTCATCGGCCTCGTCAAATTTTGAGGAGGGGTTGATGATGACGGTATCCATTTCCGCGATGGCCTTTTCCAACAGCGGCTGCCAGTCGAAGCGGGATTCAAACATCTCGCATTTCTCCCGCTTGGGCTTGGTAACCGGGTCCTTGGGGTCGAAGATCGTGCAGCAGTCCTCATAGGGCAGGATGCTGGTCTCGTAGGTGCCGATCTTGCGGGCCAGATCGATGATCTCCAGCTTGTCATAGGCGACCAGCGGCCGGATCACCGGCATGTCGGTAACGCAGTTTATGGCCTTCATGGAGTCCAGAGTCTGGGAAGCGACCTGACCGATGCTCTCGCCGTTGACGATGGCCAGACAGCCGCGCTTTTGAGCCAGCATCTGGGCCAGCCGGTACATCATTCTTCTCATGATGGTGATGGCATAGGATTCATCGGCGTATTTGTAGATCTGCAGCTGGATGTCGGTAAAGGGGATGACGTGCAGACGGATCTGGCCCTGATAGGGGCTGATCAGCCTGGTGAGTTCCTTGACCTTGTTCAAGGCTTCCTGAGAGGTATAGGGCATCGAAGCGTAATGAATGGCCTCGATCTTCACTCCTCTCTTCATGGTCAGCCAGCCGGCCACCGGCGAGTCAATGCCGCCGGAAAGCATCAGCAGGGCCTTGCCGCCGACGCCGACCGGATAACCGCCGGCGCCCAGAATGGTCTCAGCCATGATGTAGGTGAAATCATCGCGTACCTCAACGATGACCTCATGATCAGGATCATGAACATCGACCTGCAGCCTTTCTCCGAAGTTCTTCAGAATGACGCTTGCCACCTGGCGGTTGATGTCATCGGAATGAAGCGGGAAGCTTTTATTGGCTCTTCTGGCCTTGATCTTGAAGGTACCGCTCTTGTCTTCCATGATCCGGTATGCGGCTTCCTTGATCTTCTCAATGTCGTTTTCGACCTTCAGCGAGCAGGAAAAGCTGCGGATGCCGACAACGTTCTTCAGGATGGGGATGATCTGCTGCGGATCAGTGCCGTGCAGATGAATATAAATGTGATCACGGGTCTGCTGGAAGGTCAGCGCCGGAAAGCTGCTCAGCGCCTGGCGCATGTTGTTGGCCAGGGCGGCAATGAAATCCTTCTTGTTCTTTCCCTTGGTAGTAAGCTCACCGTAGCGGATGAGAATGTTTTCGTATGTCAGATCAGCCATAGATCCTGATCACCTCCCTGATGGCATCCGTAAGAGCCATCACGTCTTCCAGCGTATGCTCGTAGCTCAGTGAAATGCGGATGGTGCCCTTCAGACGGTCCGGCTCGTCATACATGGCCGCAATGACCTTGCTGACAGCCTCATTGGAATCGCAGGTAGACTGGGCTGAAACCTCAAAGCCCCGGGATGCCAGGGCATTCATCATGACCTGCGAGGTCACGGTAAGGGCTGAGAAGTTGACCAGATAGGGTGTGCCGTCAGCCGGTGAGTTGATGACCACCTTGTCCATGCCGCTGAGCGTTTCATAAAGGGTGTCATGGAGCATCCTTATCCTGTCTGTCTGCTGTTCTCTTTTTTCCAGAGCCAGTCTGACGGTACGGGCCAGCACGATGTTGGCCGGGGAATTGGCGGTACCGCCCCGCAGATGATTCTCCTGCTGGCCGCCGGAGATCAGTTCAGCCATCTGGACATGCTGCTTGGCAACCAGAAAGCCGGATCCCTTCAGGCCGTTGATCTTGTGGGCGGAGAAGGAAGCCAGATCGACATCCTCCAGATCGATGTCCATCTTGCCCAGCGCCTGCACACAGTCGACATGCAGATAGCAGTTATGGTGCTTCTTGACGATTTCCCTGATCTCTGCCAGCGGGTTGATCGCTCCGGATTCGTTATTGACCAGCATCAGGCTGACCAGGATGGTGTCCGGCCGCATTGCCTTTTCCAGGTCTGCCGGATCAACGGAACCCTTCTGACTGACCGGCAGATAGGTGACTTCAAAGCCGAAGTACTGTTCCAGCCACCGGCAGGAATTAAGAACGCTGGAATGCTCGACAGCGCTGGTGATGATGTGTTTTCCGCTGCCGCTGCGCTTCAGGGCCGTACCCTTGATGGCCAGATTGTTGGCTTCCGAACCGCCGGAAGTGAAGATGATCTCCCGGGGAAGCACGGATAAAAACCGGGCAATCTGGCTGCGGGATTTCTCCATCAGCTTATGTACTTCCAGGCCGGAAGGATAGATTGCCTCGGAATTAACATAGTACTTCCTGAGTACCTGATCATAGGTATCTAAGACCTCATCAGCGACCTTCGTTGTTGAGGTATTGTCAAAGTAAATCATTCTATGCTTCCTTCTGCATGGCGATCTTCTTGTCGATGCTCTCCGAAAGCTGGCTGGCCAGTTCGGGGTCGACGGAGGAGAGGGCGCTTACGGCCATCTTGCAGGCCTTGGTGTATTCACCGTTGCGGTAACAGACCTCGGCGGAATAAAGCGAGGCGTCAACGTCCGGATAGTAGGGACGGTACTTGTTGCAGGTAATGATGAATTCCTCGATCTCCTGAGCGGTGGAGATCAGGGAATTGACGTTCTTGTAAAGGCTGATGATCAGCTTCTGCGCTTCATTGATGGTCTCGTTGAGACGGTCGATGTCCACTGAAGGCTGCTGCAGCTGTTCATTGATGTCAGCGATGTACTGCTCGCTTCTGGCGATGTCCTGATCGTACTTGCTGGAGATGTTGGGCAGCTTGGACAGCTTGATGGAAGCCTTTGACTCATTGAGCACGACCACGAAGCGGCTCATCAGTTCCTGAACGCGCAGTTCGCTGGTGCGGGTGGTCTCCAGCTTGCCGGCGATCTCGCGGGCCTGTTTCTGGCACTCCATGATGTCGTTTTCCACTTCCTTGAAGGTGATGATCAGCGTGGTGGCCGGGATCGATCCGCAGTTCTGCGCCGTTAACAGCGACTCATAGGCGCCGTTGGCTTCCTGATAGCGGTTCTGGGTATCCTGGAACTGACCGCTGAGGTCATTGAGCCCATAGCGGTCGAAGTCAGCCAGGAAGTTGTCCCGGACCTGTTCAAGGGTTTTCCGGACGCTTTCCAGCCGGCTCTGGCAGTTCTCCTGACAGACGACCAGGTCACGGAAGGCGTTCTTCTCATCGGCCAGATTGGAAGAGATCTGATTTATTCTGGTATCGCAGTCGATCAGCAGATCGTCAATGCCTTCCAGTTCACAGTTCTTGATCTTGGTAAGTATCTCATCCAGAGAGGCGTTAAGGGTCTCCAGATTGCCGTTGATGTTCAGATGGCCGATGTAGGCGCCCTGGCTTTCCAGCAGGGTCGCTTCATTGCGGCATTCGTTAATGCGTCCTGGCAGGGTGTTTCTGCTCATCTGAATGACTTCAGGCAGCTTCTGCACCAGGGCATTGAGGTCTTCGATGGAAACGCCGATGTTTTCCGCGATCTCCGTGGCATTTTCATACATCGAGGCATCCATTACCGACTCAAAGTCGGAGAACTGATGGGAGATGCCGTTGGTAAGGCGGTCCAGGGCTTCCCAGCAGAAGGTGTAGTTATTGGGATTGTCATTGATCATGGACTTGATCTGGTGGAATTCGTTCTTCAGTTCGTTGATGCGCTTGCGCTGAATGGTCGACTGATTGAGGACATTGGCGAGTACGCCGTCCAGCTTTTCCGTCAGCAGCTCGGTCTGCTGGATAAGCTGTTCGTTTTCGTCCAGTTTCTGGGCGCAGAGCTTGAACTTGGAGGCTGTCAGAAGCTCGTTGGCATCCTGAAGGTTGACAACGATGTCCTTGATGTTGTTCTGGATCTCCTCAAAGTCTTTCTTGCACTGGAAGGCAGTATCGCGGACATTGGCGTTTACCCGGGCGATGGCATCCGTCTTGGCGATGTCTACCGCAAAGGGATGGCTCTTGAGGCCGTTGATCAGGATCTGTCCCTGCTCAATGCGCTTCTGCAGTTTCTTTCGGCGGCTGACGATGACCAGCACCAGCACCAAAAGCAATACAGCGACCAGAATGATCACGTAAAGCCAGATCGATGTCTTCAGCTTTTCCCATAATTCCGTATATGACATACATACCACCTCAATTTATATTGTATCATAAGACCGGATGATTGGTTAGTTCCCAGATGATACTTTTACTGTACAAAAACGCCTTGAAAACGCCGGAAAATACCGCAGAAACCGTTTGACATTAAGCGGCGATAATGGTACATTAATAGGGCCGATAGCAGCACGTAAAGGTTATTTCCCCGCGTTGGCATGTTGAAAAGAGTAGCTTGCTGTTAAAGTGAAAGGCCAACACGCTAATAATTGATTTACGCCTGTTAGTAGAAAAACTAGGAGGAAGAAAGAATGGCACGTTACACAGGTCCAGTATGGAAGCAGTCAAGAAGATTAAACTTCTCTGTTCTCGAAACTGGCGAAGAATTAGCCAAGAGACCCTACATTCCGGGTCAGCATGGCGCACCTAACAAGAGGATCAAGTACTCAAACTATGGTCAGCAGTTAGCTGAAAAGCAGAAGATCCGTTTCACCTACGGCGTCAACGAGAGACAGTTCTCCAACACCTTTGACAGAGCTGTCAAGGCCAAGGGCGTTACCGGAACCGTATTCCTGCAGCTGCTGGAGTCCAGACTCGACAACATCGTTTACCGCATGGGTCTGGCCAGGACCAGAAAAGGTGCAAGACAGTTCGTCAACCACGGTCATGTACTGGTTAACGGTAAGAAGGTAGACATCCCTTCATTCCAGGTTAAGCCGGGCAGCACCATCGAAGTCAAGGAAAACATGAGAAACAACAGAGTTGTCCTCGAAGCTCTCGAAGCAACCCTGAACACCCCGGCATTCGTCACTTTTGACAAGAATACCATGAAGGGCACTTACGTCAGACTTCCTGAACGTAATGAACTCAACCCCGACTTCAACGAACTGCTGGTAGTTGAATACTACAACAGAAAGAAATAGTCATTCTGAGGTAAGAGGCGCAAGCCTCTTTTCCTTATGCTCTCTTCTTTCAATCCATTCTATTATGAAAAAGCGGCCCTGAGGCCGCTGTGTTACTTTTTGAAGATCCTGCCGCTCAGCAGATCGCTGATGGAGTCTCTTGAGATTTCCACGTTGAACAGATGCTGGGGAACGTTGAACTTGGCGCTGACGATGAAGTACATGCCGAATATCAGAATGCCCATGACGCCGGTGTACATCAGCGTTACCAGACGCGACTGCTCAGTGATGTCGAACTTGACCTGAGTCAGCACGGCAGCCAGAATCAGCATCGGCAGTAAGGCCAGCCAGGACAGCGTGCAGTTGTCGAAGATCTTCCGGAAACTGGGTTTGAAATGCTTCTCGATGAAGTAGCAGGCCCCGATGATGAATACCACGTATTCGATGGCCTTGCAGATGTAATAACCGTTGACGCCGAAATGACCAAGCCAGAAAATCAGCGTCGTGGTGACGAAGACCAGCTGTACCAAGCTTAAGGCAATGTAGATCTTTCTGAGTTTCAGGGCTACCAGGATGCTGGAAAGCACCATGACCACGATCCAAAGCAGCTGGATGATCAGCGATCTGGCCAGCAGATAGGCGCCGACATCGAGGTTGGCATTCCCATACATGACGAAGTAGATCTCCCGGGCGAAGAACACCATGAAGAATACTACCGGTACGGCCAGATAGTTGACGGTCTCCAGAACCTTCTGGATCATCTCCCTCACCTTGCCTTCATCGTTACGGGTAATGGCCTCGGTGATATGGGGGATCAATGCCAGCGAAAAGCCGGTGGCGATGACCTGGGGGATGGAACAGATCTTATGAGCTTCATAGTTGATAATGCCCTGATAGGTAGTGATCAGATATGGGTCAGTTCCGTATTTCTGCAGTCCTGTTGACAGCATCAGCAATATGAACAGGCCGGAACTGTTGGTAACCAGCGTGGAAATCAGATAGGGAACGGCATATTCCATGAGTTCCTTGAAGATGCCCTTAGGGGTGACTTCGCTTTCCTGCTGCTCTTCAGCCGGTTTTCTTCTGTGTTTGGCTTCATAGAACAGGAAGTAGATGATGGTCGCCACGGCGGAGATGCTGGTGGAAGCTACGCCCATGTAGGCCGCCCAGATCTTGTCCATGTGCAGGACATAGACGCAGATGGCGCTGGCGCCCAGCAGGAAAGTCACGCGGATCAACTGTTCCAGAACCTGGGTAAAGGCATAGATCCTGAGATCCTTGAAGCCCTGGTAAACACCCCGGAAATAGCTGAGCAGCGGCACGGCGATCATCGCAAAGGACACGATCACCAGGACCGTCTGAGTCTTGACGATATAGTCCTCACTGACGCCGTCGGGAATGACCAGCATGGCAAAGGGCTTGGAGAACAGGATCAGTGCTGAACAGGCGATGAATCCGAAGATCAGCATGACCGTTCTTGAGATCCTTCTGACCATGTTTACAGCCCTGTAGTCATTCTTGGCTACGTACTTGCTTACTAGGGCGGCAATCGCAAAGGGCATGCCGGAAAGGCAGATCTGCAGGACATAGTCATAGATGGTATAGGCATAGGAATAGAAGACGGTATTGTTGCCCGCCAGTTTCTTGAATGGTATGACATAAAGCAGGCCGATGGCCTTAGTGATGAACACGCCGGCTGAACCCGTCAGAGCACCGGCGATTATCGACTGTTTCTTTCTGTTATCCTTTACAGTTTCACTCATTTGGTTTCCTCTTACTTATAGCTGGCAAACAGCGTGATGTACTCCCGCTTGCTGGTGACCTTGCTGCTGTCGACATATTCGACCATCAGACCGATGCGCAGCTGAGGCTGGTCGGAAACCAGTGAAAGCGTCACGCCGGCCACGAAGCCCTTGTCCTTGTTGACGACATTGGGCATCATGTTATAGACGGCATCGTCAAGAATGCCGATGGAAGGCATCATGTTTTCCGGATCGATCTTGCCAGAGAGATCGTCAATGACAGCCAGGGCTCTGATCTGATACATGGCTACCCGGGGATTGTCGATGATCACGTCATAGCGGTAGGTTCCGTCTTCCAGAGCATTGACTACCAGTTCGGTATCATAACTCTGTGACTTGCTGAGCTTGTCTTCCTCCTCAAGAATGGACTGATAGTATGTCATGTAGGCATCATATCTTTCCTTGTCGATTTCCCTGGTCACATCCGACATGCAGCCGGTTAGCAGCAGTACCAGTATTACGGTAATTAATTTCTTCATCATTCACACCTGCCATCTTATAAAGTATCGCGCTGATACGGTTATGCTCTTTCGTACTGTTCTATTCTACCATACATGAAATAAATTAGCACTATAAAACATGGATGATGAGAAAGCCGTGATCACCCAGTCTGCCATAGTATGAAC
>JAGAFL010000150.1:0-16562 GCA_017612595.1 Erysipelotrichaceae bacterium
ACAAGCCGAGAGAGCATGTCAGCGAATACGCTCTGAAGATCGCCCGCCTGGATATCCCGGTCGACAAGATCAGAGACGTCATCGGCACCGGCGGCAAGACCATCAATTCGATCATTGAGGCCTCCAACGGCACCAAGATCGACATCAACGATGACGGCCGCGTGCTGATCTATCACACTTCCCAGGAATCCATCGACATCGCGGTCGGCCTGATCCAGGCTCTGACCAGAGTTGCCGAGGTCGGCGAGATCTACGACGCCAAGGTCGTCAGAATCGAGTCCTACGGCATCTTCGTCGAACTGTTCCAGGGTACGGACGCCATGGTCCATGTCTCCGACATGGCCTGGGAGAGAGTTGCCAAGCCGGCTAACGTCGTCAAGATGGGTCAGACCGTCAGAGTACAGGTCACCGAAATCGACGAAAAGGGCCGCGTCAACGCCTCCATGAAGGTTCTGATGCCCAAACCGGAAAACTACGAGGAACCCATCAGGGATTATTCAAACAACCGACTGTTCACCGGCGGCAAGAGCAACAGCTCCAACCGCAGGAAGAACACCAAGTCCTCCGGCAACAAGGCCAAGAAGGAAGAGCAGTAATAACTAAGTGTAACCGGGAGAGCGATCTCCCGGTTTTCTTACGGTTCAAACGCGCATCTTAAGTGCTGTAACGCGCAGAATTAATGATTGACGGGTTGCCGTGGGAAACCTTATAATGTAGACAGAAGTAAAGGTTTGTAACTCATGATTCTTTGAGGCTTATCCTTAGACATAGATATTTATGTTTTAAGTGGGCGGACAAGGATCATTTTTTTCACTAAGAATAGGGTGACAACATGAAGGTAATCAAAAACATCAACAATAATGTTGCCCACTGTACCGATTCCCGGGGAAGAGAAGTCATCGTCTTCGGCAAAGGTATAGGTTTTCGCAAGCCCGGAGAAGAGATTCCCTTAAGCGAGATCAACCGGACTTTCTACAACATCAAGGATACCGACTTCGCCGTTCTGCGGACCATCCCCACCGTCATCATCAATACCGCGGTCTACATCGTAGACTACGTTTCCGAAAAACTGTCGATTTACTTTCCTTCTTCAACGGCCATTGCCCTGGCTGACCACCTGCAGTTTGCCATTGAGCGGAAGGACAAGAACATCTACCTGCCTCAGCCGATCATCGAAGACATCAGACAGCTGTATCCCGAAGAAATGGAAGCGGCTTACGAGGCTCTGAAGATCATCAAGAGAGCGACCGGGGAAAGCCTGCCGCGCATTGAGGCCGGTACGCTGGCCATGCACTTCATCAACGACCGCATTCAGGTTGAGGATGAGGTCAGGATCAACACCGCGGATTTCATCCGCAAGGCTGCCGCTGCCATTGAAGAGCACTTCGGCATTGAGATCGACCGGGAGAACTTCAACTATTCCCGCTTCGCGACGCATCTGGACTATCTGATCAGACGGCTCAGCAACAATGAGCAGAGCGAAAGCTGCAACGCTGAGATGTTTGAGCAGATGAAGACCCAGTTCCCCGACTCGATGGCCTGCGCGGAAAAGATCAGCAATCTGATGAAGCGGACATATGGATTTGTAATAAATGATGAGGAACTGATGTACCTCACCGTTCACATCAACCGGATGATTTCGAGAATCTGACCGCATGTACAGGAGGGTAATATATGATCAAGCTTGGAGTCTCCCTGTATCCTGAACAGGAAACCCCTCAGGAGATTGAAGAATATCTCAGGCTGGCAGGAAGCTACGGCTTTACCAAGGTCTTTACCAGCCTGTTTTCCGTGGAGGGCAGCCGGGAAGAGATCATTGCCTATTTCCGCAGTCTCGCGGATGTCGTTCATCGATACGGAATGGAACTCTACGGCGACGTCAATGCCCGCTTCTTCATGCAGATCGGCGCCTCGGCAGATGACCTGTCGGTTTTCAGGCAGATGGGCCTGGACGTGCTGCGGCTTGATCTGATGTTCAATGACGAAAGGGATGTTGCCGTAGTCAACAACCGGGAAGGTTTGGGCGTACAGCTGAATGCCAGCCTGGTGCCAACCGTCAGACGCACCATCGAGATGGGCGCTGACCCGGGCCGGATCATCGGGTCCTACAATTTCTATCCGTTACGAAACACCGGCGCCGGCAGTCAGGACGTCTTACAGGCCAACCGGTTCTTTCGGGAAGGCGGCATGAAGACGCAGATCTTCATCTCCTCCAGACAGCCAAATACCCATGGGCCCTGGCCGGTATCCGATGGCCTGCCGACCGTGGAAATCGACAGATATCTGCCGATCGGCCTGCAGCTCAGGCACATGGTTGCTCTGGGATGCGACGAAGTTATCATCGGCAATGCCTTCGCCTCGGAAGACGAGCTCAGGGAAGTTGCCGATACCATGAAGCAGATCTACGTCTACGCTGAGGACCGGCCGTTCTACTTCCCGGGCATCAGAAACGAGATCCCGCTGGGCGACATCGAGCGCATCCCGCTGACCATTGAACCGGCTGAAGACCTCTCAGAAAGCGAAAAGGACCTGCTGTTCAACTTCAACAAGCATACAGCTTCCGAATATACCCATACGATCATCCGCTCCAGATGGGGGCGCTTCGATTTCCGCTTCACTCCCATTGCGCCGCGCAAATGCGACAGGGAATACTTCCAGCCCGGCGACGTCGTCATTCTCAATGACAACGTCGAGCATTACAAGGGCGAAGTTCACATCGTCATAAAACCGATCAGAAACGACCGGATACTCAATTATGCCGGCCGGATAAAGGAAGAGGAAATGTTCCTTCTGGAATATCTGAAATACCGGACAAATTTCGGCTTCATCGCCGGATGACAAAGCGGTTTTACCATCCTCAGGGATGTAAAATAAGACATAATTCTATGAATGAAAGGAGAAATTATGGCTAAAACTCAAAAAGACTATGGCGAGCTTGCTGCCCGCATAGTCGAACTGATCGGCGGCAAGGAAAACATCGCCCATGCCGCTCACTGCATCACCAGATTACGCATTACGCCTAAGGATGTCAGCCTGGTCAAGCTTGATGAAATCAAGAAACTCGGCGTCATCGGCGCTCAGATGATCGGTGATCAGGTTCAGGTAATCATCGGTAACGACATCAACGAAGTATACGATGCCTTTGTCAGTGCATCAGGCGTTGAAAGAGAAGCCGCCATTGAAGAAAACCTGGACCCCGAACTGGGAAAGAAGAAATCCATCAAGGACATTCTCGGTTCCATCTTCCCGGCAATCGTTGCCTGCGTGTTCCCCATCCTGCCGGCTCTGCTGGCGTGCGGCTTACTGCAGGCCGTGGTCATGCTGCTGATCAACCTCAAGGTTCTGGCTGCTGATTCACCGACCGTTGCCACCTTTACCTGGGTCTACAACGTAGCTTACTACTTCCTGCCGGTTCTGGTCGGCTATGCCGCTTCCAGAAGATTCAACGTCAAGGCTGCCATGGGCATCCTGATGGGCTGTATCCTGGTCTATCCGCAGTTCGTTGAACTGTGCACTGCCGGCGTCGGTCAGACGATCGTCAATCCGGGCGGACCTCCGACAGTCATTCCGGGAACCGGTAATGCCGGCTACCTGTTCGGCCTGCCGATCTATCCGGCTACCTATTCCAACACCATCATCCCGATCATCCTGTGCGTGTTCGTGATGGGCTATGTGGAAAAGCTGCTCAACAAGATCATTCCGAAGGTCGTCAGATTCATCTTCGTCCCGCTGTGCGAGATCCTGATCATGGTTCCTCTGGGATTGCTGGTTCTGGCTCCCATCGGCGCAAAGCTGTCTGCCTGGTTCGCCACGGCTCTGATCGTAGCTTATAACGTCATGGGCCCGGTCCTGATCCCGGTATTCTGCGCATTCTATCCGTTCATCGTCATCACCGGCATGCACTTCAACCTGATGGCTGTTGCCATGGCGGTCGGCGGAAGACTTGGCAAAAACCCGATCACTCATCCGGCCGGCTTCCTGTTCCAGTATACTCAGGCTGCTGCCTGCCTCGGTGTTGCCATTAAGGCAAAGGATCCGGAGCGCAGATCGCTGGCTCTGTCATGCGCCTTCTCCGATGCCGTTCCGGGCATTTCCGAACCCGGCATGTACGGTATCACCTTCAAGTATAAGACACCGCTTTACGCTGCCATGATCGGCTCAGCCGTCGGCGGCATCGTCTGCGTCCTGCTGAATGTCGGCTCCTATGCCGGCGGTCCGCCAAACCTGTTTACCTTCCCGGTCTTCATCAATCCGGCCAATGGTTCAACAGCTGACCTCCGCGGCATCATCATTGCCGTCATTGTCGCTGCCATCGTCACCTTCATCATGACGCTGGTACTGTACAAGGACGAAAAGGCTGACAGAATCGACGCCCAGGAATAAAGCATCATGCCGAGATTTCCTGAAAACTTCCTCTGGGGCGGCGCCACTTCGGCTGCTCAGATCGAAGGCGGCAGATGTCTAAACGGCAAGGGCCTGTCCCATCTTGACTATGTCTACTTCCGTGGCGCCAAGGTACCGTGCAACTTCATGCTGAAGGAGCACTTTGAAAAGGCCAAGGCGGAGGAAGCGACACTGAACTTTCCCAACCGCAGAGGCATTGACTTCTACCATCGCTATAAGGAAGACATCGCCTTGCTGGCGGAGATGGGTTACAAGTCATTCAGAATGTCCATTTCCTGGACCAGACTGTTCCCCACGGGCAAGGAGGAAACTCCCGATCCTGATGGTGTCCAGTTCTATCACAACGTCTTCAAGGAACTTCATAAGTACGGAATCGAACCGCTGGTAACGATGCTTCATTATGAGATCCCGGTAACCTTTGTTGAACAGTTCAACGGCTGGGAATCCGCAGAGATCATCCCTTACTGCGTAAAGTACTTCAAGTTCCTGATCGATGAGTACAAGGATGAGGTTAAATACTGGCTGACCTTCAATGAGATCAACATGGTGACGGCCGTGCCCTGGCTGGGAGGCGGCATCATCCTGGACCGCTATGAGGATCTGCCGATGCCCAACCGCGGCATTAACCAGAAACTGCCGGAAAAACTGGCGAAACGCTGGGAGCAGGTGTCTCATCAGGCCCTGCACCACCAGTTCATTGCCAGCGCCATGATCGTCAGGTACGCTCATGAAACGGCACCCGGCTGCCTGATCGGCAACATGTTCAACCTTCATCATCTTTATCCGGAAACACCGTCGCCGGCCGACGCCTACCGCGCCCATGAGGAAACGGAATACAACATGTTCTTCTGCGACGTCATGGCCAAGGGCTACTATCCGGCCTGGATCCTGTCCTACTACCGCAAAAACGGCATTGAGATCAAGTGGGTAGACAACTACGAAGAGATACTGGCCAACGGCAAGGTGGATTTCATTTCCCTGAGCTATTATCTTTCCGCCATTGTCACCGCTGATCCGGAAAGACAGGAGAGGATCGGTTCCTTCATCCGTCTGCTGCGCAACCCGTATCTGGAAACCAGCGACTTCGGCTGGCAGATCGATCCGACGGCCCTGCGCATTTCCCTCAACGAACTGAGAGACAGGTTCAACCTGCCGATCTACATTGTTGAAAACGGAATCGGCGCCTTTGAGCAGCTGGGTGAGGACAAGACGGTCCATGACGGTTACCGGATCTCCTATCTGCGCAGCCACATCAAGGCGATTGCGGAAGCCATTGATGACGGCGTTGACGTCATCGGCTACACGCCCTGGGGCTGCATTGACCTGGTATCCTGTTCACTGGTGTCCATGAGCAAGCGCTACGGCTTTGTCTACGTGGATGCTGACGATGAGGGTAACGGGACTTACGACCGCTATCGAAAGGACTCCTTCTACTGGTATAAAAAAGTCATTGCCAGTAACGGGGAAGACCTGGACTAGTACATACCTGAAGGCTGCCTTCGGGCAGCCTTTCCTTTGTTCGGTGGGCAAAAATCTAAATACTTCAATGAATAATGGGGTATCAGAGTTTCAAAGAAAGAAAGCCATGACAGACTGAATGGAAGTCAGCTGAAGGAGACAAAACCATGATGAAAAATGTATTACTGATCATTGTGCTGATCGTGAGCATGATGCTGGCTGGCTGCGGTGGAGCATCCAGCAAGGGATATGAGTTCAAGATGAATGGCAACATCATCAAGATCAACTGTGAGACCTCAGACGGCTACGACATCAGAAAGAAGGGCGATTCCCTCTTCATCAGCAAGAACGGAAAGGATGTCCTGGAAGGCTGGATCGTCTTCTCCGATGAATGGAAGAAGGTCAATGAACTGGTCAAGTCCAGCAGTGTAGATGCAATTGAGAATACCGGCGAAAAGATCGTCTGGAAACAGGATAACAAGGTCTGTTCCATCGTCTCGGTTGACGGCATGTCCTTCTTCTATGCGGAAGGGATTGTTGGCGGCGAGGTTACGGAAGATCTTGTTAAGGAAGCCCTCAGTCATCTGCAATATGAATGGACGGTAAATACCGAAGATTAGTTCGGCACCTAAAAAACAAACCGGTGAATCCGGTTTGTTTTTGTCAGGGGCAGAGCAGATGACAGGAAGCGAACCTGATGATTATAATTTATTCATACAGCAAGGAGGCATGAACATGAGCGTATTCACCGGCAAGGAAAAGCTGAAACTCGGCTTCGGACTGATGCGTCTGCCCAAGAATGAAGACGATACCATTGATGTTGCCCAGACCAGCAGGATGGTCGATAAGTTCATTGAGGCCGGAGGCACCTATTTCGATACGGCCTTTGCCTATCCGGGCTCGGAAGAGG
Organism: Erysipelotrichaceae bacterium; assembly: GCA_017612595.1. GTDB lineage: Bacteria > Bacillota_I > Bacilli_A > Erysipelotrichales > Erysipelotrichaceae > UBA1783. Next base: position 6,773 of record JAGAFL010000150.1, read on the forward strand.
CCATCAGGCAGGCCCTGGTAGAAAGGGACCCCCGGGACAGCTATACTCTGGCGACCAAGATCAACGCGGCGATGGCCAGTGACGCGGACGACTGCCGGAGGCAGTTTGAGACTTCGCTGGAGAGAACCGGAGCCGGTTACTTCGACTATTATCTCATCCATGCCGTCCAGCGCAGCAATTTCCTTAAGTATGAGGATTACGGCATCTGGGAATTCGTCAGGCAGCTGGAGGAAAAGGGACTGATCAGACATTACGGCTTTTCCTTCCATGGCGATCCTCAACTGCTTGAGTGGATGCTGGATAAGCATCCCGATGCCGAGTTCGTTCAGCTGCAGATCAACTACGCTGACTGGGAGAACCCGGGGGTAAGATCCCGTACCAACTGGGAGATCTGCTGCCGTAATGACAAGCCGGTCGTAGTCATGGAACCGGTCAAGGGCGGCATTCTCGCCGATCCGATCGATTCCGTCAAGGCCATCTTTGACAGGGAGAACAACGGCATGTCCTATTCTTCCTGGGCTGTCCGTTTCGTTGCCAGCAAGCCGAATCTGCTGGTAGTATTAAGCGGCATGAGTTCTCTTGCCCAGATGGAAGACAACCTGAGCTACATGAAGGATTTCCAGCCGTTAACTGAACATGAGCAGGAAGTCATCAGGGAAGCGCAGGAAGCGCTGAACGCCGACAAGTCGATTGCCTGCACGGCCTGCCGCTACTGCACCAAGGGCTGCCCGATGGGCATACCCATTCCCGATATCTTCACCGTTGAAAACCGCCGGAAGGGAAGTCCGGAATTCCGCACCAAGAGAGAGTACGCGATCGTTACCGAAGGAAAGGGCAGAGCCAGTGACTGCATTCAGTGCGGTCAGTGCGAGTCCGTCTGTCCGCAGCATCTTCCCATCATCGAACTGCTTCAGAACTGCCGCTCTCTGGAAGATTAGACCGGCAGAATCTCATATAACGTAAAAGCCAGGAGAACTGTTCTCCCGGCTTTTGTTCATCAGGTTTCCGTTGTGTCAGATCCGGCTGACTCCGGTCTTTCGGGCCGCCTGGGCGACCGCTGCGGCGACGGATCTCGCTACCCGGACGTCAAAGGGCTTGGGAATGATGTAGTCTTCGCTGAGCTCTTCATCGCTGACCAGATCAGCCAGGGCCAGGGCAGCGGCCATCTTCATTTCCTCATTGATCTCGCTGGCCCGGACATCGAAGGCGCCCCGGAAGACACCGGGGAAGGCCAGGACGTTGTTTATCTGATTGGGATAGTCGGACCGGCCGGTGGCGATGATGCGGGCTCCGCCCTTTCTGGCTTCGTCAGGGAAGATCTCCGGCGTGGGGTTGGCACAGGCAAAGATGATCGCATCCCTGTTCATGGTGGCGACCGTTTCACTATCCAGCAGATTGGGAGCGCTGACACCGATGAAGCAGTCGGCGTTCTTCAGAGCGTCCTTCAGAGAGCCTGATTCATTATCCGGATTGGTGATCTCAGCCATTTCCCTCTTGGCCCAGTTAAGATCATCTCTGTCCCTGTTGATGATGCCCTTGCGGTCGCACATGATGACGTTGCGGAATCCGTAGTTCAAAAGCAGCCTGACAATGGCCGTAGCCGCCGCTCCGGCGCCGGAAGTAACGACCTTGACGTCTTCCTTCTTCTTGCCCACGATCCGCAGCGCGTTGATCATGCCGGCCAGCGTGATGATGGCGGTACCGTGCTGGTCATCATGGAAGACGGGAATGTCCAGTCTTTCCTTCAGCTTTCTTTCGATCTCAAAGCAGCGGGGGGCGGAGATGTCTTCCAGGTTGATGCCGCCGAAGCTCCTGGCGATCAGTGAGACGGTGTTGACGAACTGGTCAACATCCTTGGTGTCGACGCAGATCGGAAAGGCGTCGACGTTTCCGAAGGTCTTGAAGAGCACGCATTTTCCCTCCATGACCGGCATGCCGGCGGATGGTCCGATGTCTCCCAGACCGAGGACTGCCGTGCCGTCAGTGATGACGGCGCACAGATTGCCCCGGGCAGTCAGGTCATAGGAAAGATCCTCGTTCTTCTGGATCTCCAGACAGGGCTGAGCCACCCCGGGAGTATAGGCGAGGGAAAGGTCTTCGGCGTTGGCCACGGGGACCTTGGAATTAACGGCGATCTTGCCTTTCCACTGGTAATGTTTCTTTAAGGATTCTTCTGCGTAATTCATATCCTATTCTCCTAAATCATCTTGCGGTAGTCCATTATTTCATCAAATTCCTCTTCGCTGAGATAGCCGAGCTGTAAGACGGCTTGTTTCAGCGACAGGTTTTCCGCGTGCGCCTTATGAGCCACTTCAGCGGCCTTTTCATAACCGATCTTCGGACTAAGGGCGGTCACGTTCATCAGTGAACGGCTGAGGTAGTTTTCCATGACTTCCCTGTTGGCTTTCAGGCCGGACAGGCAGTTAGCGGTGAAGCTTTCCATGCCGTCCGCCAGCAGTCTGACTGACTGCAGGAAATCGTGGGCGATCAGCGGGGCATAGACGTTGAGTTCAAAGTTGCCCTGGGAAGCCGCAAAGCCGATGGCCGCATCGTTTCCCATTACCTGAACAGCTACCATGGTCAGCGCCTCGCACTGGGTGGGGTTGACCTTGCCCGGCATGATCGAGCTGCCCGGTTCGTTGGCGGGAATGGTGATCTCGCCTAAACCGCAGCGGGGACCGGAAGCCATCCAGCGGATGTCGTTGGCGATCTTCATCAGATCGGCTGCCAGCGCCTTGAGGGCGCCATGGCAATAGACCAGGGCGTCACGGCTGGTCAGAGCGTGGAACTTGTTTTCATCCGGCCGGAAGTTCTGCGAGGTCATATCGCTGAGCCTGCGGCATACCAGCACGTCAAATCCGTCTGGGGCGTTGATGCCGGTACCGACGGCGGTTCCGCCGATCGCCAGCCTGCTTACATGAGCCAGCGCCGATTCAATCATCTGCCGGTCATACTCCAGTGAAGAGCGGTAGCCGCTGAGTTCCTGCGCGAAGGACAGCGGCGTGGCATCCATCAGGTGAGTGCGGCCGCTTTTTATGACATCGCTGTTTCCCGCTTCCAGCTGCTTCAGAGAGCTGATGATGCCTTCCAGAGCCGGCATGAGCTTTTCCTTAAGGGAAATGACGGCAGCCATGTGCATGGCGGTCGGAAAGGTATCGTTGGAAGACTGCGACATGTTGACGTCGTCGTTGGGGTGGACCCTGCCCTGACAGATGTGGGCAATGACTTCATTGACGTTCATGTTGCTCTGGGTTCCCGAACCGGTCTGCCAGACGGCCAGCGGGAATTCATCGGGATACTTGCCGCTGATGATGTCCTGGCAGGCGGAAACGATCAGTTCCTTCTTTTCTTCGCTCAGTCTGCCCAGATCATGGTTGACCAGCGCGCAGGCCTTTTTCAGAAGGACCAGGGCGCTGATGATCTCCGGCGGCATCTTTTCCCGGCCGATGCGGAAGTTTTCCAGCGAACGCTGGGTCTGAGCTCCCCAGAGATGATCAGCGTCAACCCTGACTTCGCCCAGGCTGTCTTTTTCAATCCGATAATTCATAGTAATCCTGCTTTCCCAGGATGCCGGGAGAGGTCATCTTGCGGTCATCCATCATTACATCCAGCTGCTGTTCATTCAGCAGTCCTTCTTCCAGAACCAGTTCGCGGATGGACCGGCCGGTCTTGAGGGCCTTCTTGGCGATCTCCGCCGATTTCTGGTAGCCCAGATAGGGAGCCAGCGCGGTAACGGTACCGACGCTGCTGTCCAGCTGCTGGGCACAGTGTTCGCGGTTGGCGGTAATGCCTTCCACGCAGTTATCTATCAGGGTGGCGACGCCGTTGGTCAGGGTCTCGATCGACTGGAACAGGTTATAGAAGACGACCGGTTCGAAGGCGTTGAGTTCCAGCTGACCGGCTTCCGCCGCCATGGTTATGGTCTGATCATTGCCGATGATGTTGAAGGCGATCTGATTGACGACTTCCGGAATGACCGGGTTTACCTTGCCGGGCATGATCGAGGAGCCGTTCTGCCTCGCCGGCAGGTTGATCTCGCCGATGCCGGTACGCGGACCGCTGGCGATCAGCCTGAGGTCGTTGCAGATCTTTGAAAGGGTAACGGCTAAAGCCTTGACGGCGCCGGAGACGGCGACGAAGCCGTCAAGATTCTGGGTGGCGTCGATCAGGTCTTCCGCCTGCTTGAGTCCCAGATGGCTGACCTTGGAGAGAGTGGGGACGATGAGTTCTTCGTACTGGATGTCAGCGTTGATACCGGTACCGATGGCGGTACCGCCGAGGTTGACGGTATGCATTTCCGCGCCGACCTTGGCCAGACGCTTGCGGCAGCGCCTTACGGAGGTGGCATAGCCGTTGAATTCCTGACCGAGTCGGATCGGTACGGCGTCTTCCAGCTGCGTGCGTCCCATCTTGAGGATGTCATCGAACTCCCTGGCCTTGGCGTCGAAGGAACCGATCAGCCTGTCCAGCTGATCATCGAGGTTCTTCAGCAGCCTGATGACGGCGATCTTGCCGGCCGTGGGGATGACGTCGTTGGTCGACTGTCCCTTGTTGACGTCGTCAGTAGGGCTCAGCGACTGATAGGCGCCCTTGGGACGTCCCAGCAGTTCCAGCGCCCGGTTGGCAATCACTTCGTTGGCGTTCATGTTCATGCTGGTACCGGCGCCGCCCTGAATGGCGTCGACGATGAAGCTGTCATGCAGCTTGCCTTCAATGATCTCATCGCAGGCCGCAACGATGGCGTCCTTCTTGCGCTTGCTGAGCAGGGAAGCGTGATGATTGGCCAGAGCACAGGCTTTCTTGACCATGGCAATGGCGATGATCATTTCCCGGTTGACCGGCTGGCCGGTAATGGGAAAGTTCTCCCTGGCCCTTAGCGAATGGATGCCGTAATAGGCTTCCGCCGGAACCTTCAGACTGCCAACGGAATCCTGTTCCGTACGATATAACTCGTCCATATTAAAACCCCCTCAAAGACATGAGTCTTAATATATTATATGTTATTATCCCGGATTTGGTTAGCCATAAAGGCATTTATGTTCCCGGTTCATCAGCCGGCCGGTGAGTCCGTCAGGTTGTTATTTCAATGATGAAGTGATAGAATATAATAGGTGAAATCTGATGAGAATGCGCAAGAAGCCATGGGCTAAGGACATGATACTGTCGCGTGATGACTGCGTGATCGCCGAACCGGAAAAGCTGAAGGGCAGCTGGAAACAGCTGGGCTATGACCACGTCATCGTGGAGATCGGCGCCGGCAAGGGCGATTACTGGATCAACATGGGACACATGTACCCTGACGAGCTCTGGATCGCCGTAGAGAAGAACATCGACGCCGCCGGCATCGCCCTGAAGAAGAGCATTGACCGCACGGCAGCCAACATGAAGTTCATCGTCGGCGACGCCGCCAACATCAGCCAGTGGTTCGCTCAGGGCGAGGTGGAGAGGATCCATCTGAACTTCTCCGATCCCTGGCCCAAGAAGCACCACACCAAAAGAAGGCTCACCTACGGTTCCTTTCTGGACGATTACGCCGGCATTCTGATGCCCGGCGGCCGGATCGTCATGAAGACCGACAACGCCAGACTGTTCGAATTCAGCCTGGTCAGCTTCGCCCAGGGCAGCTGGAAACTGGTGGAAGCCTATGTAAATTACCGCGAGAATACTCACGATGAAGATGCCATTACCGAATATGAGAGTAACTTCATCGCACTTAACCAGCCCATCTACCGGGCTGTCTGGGAGGTCGTCAAGTAAATGAAGAGATTCAGGAAGTATCTGCTTTTCCTGCTGAGCATCATAATGCTGGCCGGCTGCGCTGCTACGGGCACGCAGGATTTTACTCATGAACTCGATCAGGCCGTCGCTCAGGCCATCGGCGCCGCGATTCCCGAAAGCGACATGAACAACTGTGTCAAGACCTACTATTCCTATTACCGCAACAACGACATCGGCAAGGTCGTCAATGACGCCATCTATAATCAGTTCAACATCAACGGCAACATGTCAACGCTGGCGCTGGACGTGGAAAGCATCGTCTCCAACCAGATTTCCGGCAACACCAATCCCAGGACGGTCCGCAAGATCGTCGATGTCAGTGACCCGATATACGAGAAAACCGGCGAGTACGTCAATTCCTCGCATGTGACGATCCCCTTCCACATTCAGATAGCTGCCATGAACCAGGCCAAGGAGTATCTGATCTATGTGCAGAGCAGCGAATTCATGTTCGTTTCCCAGGTCAGCAAGGGCAGCTGCGCCGATACGCTGTATGACATGCTGATACTGTTAAGAAGCTGTCAGGCCGATACGACCAGGATCATTCTGGATTACGGTTCGGAATCACTGATTTCGACCGGCGACAGCATCATCACGCTGTTTGAAGACGTTCTGCCGGCTACCGGCTATGTCATTGACTACATCGACAGCTGGAAGGACGACACTTCCTTCATCATCATCGATCCCGTCGTGGATGAAGATAATGGTGACGGAACTCATGAAGAAGATTATACGGACGATGACGAATATCAGGAGGAAGAAACCGACGATGAAGGTACTGGAGAAGATCAGGACAACGGTGGACAAGGTAATTGATTTCCTGACTGAGGACGTTGAAGAGGAAAGCAAGGTCGAAGAAGTCAGAAAGGAAGTCAGGAAGTCTGCCCAGCAGATCGAAGTGATGGAAAAGAAGATCGAAGCCGCTGAGGCAAAGCCGGCGCCGGCTGTTGCGGAGAAACCGGTCAGACCCAGTGAACCGACCGCCTTTGTCAACGTCGGAAGCAGTGAAAAGAAGCCTGCCCAGCCGCAGGCCGTTCAGCCGCCTGTCAGCCCGGTCGAACCGATCAGGCAGAAGGAAAGCGTCTACGTCCCCCGCAGCGTCATTTCGCCGATCTTCGGCGGCAGCGAAAACTCCACTCAGCGCTACAGCACCTCACCGATGGTTCAGTACGATGAGGAAGAAAAGAGCGAAAGCGTCATCGGCACCATCTTCTCGCCGATCAACGGCCGCTATGTGCCCGCCGGTCAGCCTGATGATGAGGTGAGCGAGGACATTGCCCGTCTGACCACGACCGATTTCATCGAGAAGATCGAACCGCACAGCGCTGAGGAAGAGCAGCCGGTCATGGACGCCCAGTACAATACCGTCAGCGTTCAGAACATCCCGGTGGTCCCCCAGCCCTCTGAACCGGTCAAGGCCAGGCCGGTCGAACAGTTCGTTGCCCGCAAGGTGGAACACGTAAGCCAGCCGAGCGCTCCGATCGTTTCCGATGATCCGGTCATTGAGCCGGCGAGTGATGAAAGTGATGAGGGTTACGAAAACCTGCGTTTATTCTGAAAGTCACCGCGGTGACTTTCATCTGTCATAGAAAGAAGCACGACATATGAAGGAATACAGAGAAGAAGACAGCATTCTGAAAAATGCGAAGCATATTCACATGATCGGCATCGGCGGTTCCGGCATGTGCCCGCTGGCGGAGATCCTCCACAGCAAGGGCTACATCATCACCGGCTCCGACAACAACGAGTCTGACCCCCTGAAGAAGGTCAGGCGTTTTGCGACGGTCCATCTGGGACATGACGCCGCCAACGTTGAGGGCGCTGATCTGATCATCTATTCCGCTGCCATCTTCAAGGATAATGTGGAACTGGTTGCTGCTCAGGAAAAGGGCATCCCAACCATGGAAAGAAGCCATGCCCTGGGCGCCTTGACCCGGATGTTTGACAATGTCATCGGCGTCTGCGGTACCCACGGCAAGACGACGACCACCTCGCTGATAACCCAGATCCTGATCCAGAACGGCTGTAATCCCAATGCCGTCATCGGCGGCAAGCTGCCGCTGGTCGATCATTACGGCGTGGTCGGTGATTCCGAGACGATGGTCGTGGAATCCTGTGAGTTCGTCGATACCTTCCTGCAGCTGTCCGAGGACGTGGCCGTGCTGCTGAACATCGACAACGACCATCTGGATTACTTCAAGACCATGGACAACATGGTAAACTCCTTCCATAAATTCGTGTCAAAGGCCAAGGTCGTCTTCGTCAACGGCGACGACGAAAGAAGCATGACCGCAGTGCAGGGCATTGACGGTCAGATCATCACCTTCGGTCATGATCCGGACGACGACTACCGCTTCGAAAATCTGAAGCCCGGCAAGTTCGGCTATGAATATGATGTTTACTTCCATGATGAAAAACTCGCGGAAGTCAGGATGAGCATTCCGGGAAAGCACAACGCCTACAACGGTCTGGCGGCCTTCGCGGTCTGCCATAACCTGGGCGTACCCATTGAGGGAATCGTCAGCTCAATCAGCGATTTCCACGGTGCCGCCCGCCGCTTTGAATTTATCGGCGATTACGGTTTCATGCTGGCGGATGACTACGGCCATCACCCGACCGAAATAAAGGCCACCCTGCAGGCGGCCAAGGAACTGGACTATGACCGGGTAATCTGCGTTTTCCAGCCCTTCACCTATTCCCGGACGAAGATGCTGCTGAACGACTTCGCGGACGCCCTGAGCGTGGCTGATGAGGTCATCCTGACCCCGATCATGGGATCAAGGGAAGTTAATACCTTCAACATCTATTCCGAAGACCTGCTGGCCTTACTGGACAATGCCGTGCTGCTTCCCGACTTTGAAACCATCGAGAAGTATCTGCTTGAGCATTACGGCAAAGGTGATCTGGTCATCACCATGGGATGCGGCGACATCTATAAGGTCTGCCGGATGATCAGCGGAAATCATTAGAAAGAAAACAGCATCATGATGATGCTGTTTTAGATCTTTACTTCAAACTCTTTATGACAGTTGGGGCAGATGACATTGTGTCTGCCTTTTTTGTTGGGCAGCCGCAGCACCTTCTTGCACTGCGGACAGGTCCGGAAGCGGTAATCCTTTCTTTCCCTGAACCGCCTGACGGTAATGGAGAAGAGATTGCGGAAATTCTTCTGCATGTTTACGAAGCGGGCATTCTCATCATAGCGGGCCTGGATGTTCCTGGAAAACAGCCGGAAGCTGTTGTAGATGATCGGAATCCAGACCAGCAATGAGAAGATGCGGCTACGGATGAAGAAGGAGAGGACGATGAGGGCCAGGTTGAACATGGTCAGAAAACGGTACAGCTCATCAGGACGGCCATATCGTCCGATCATGAAGTGCTGGAGCTTTCCGTTCATACGATAGCGCAGCTGATAGAGTTTATTGCGTATGTTGTTCACACTGATCCCTCCTTACAGGTAGCAGCAGATCCAGGGCCAGCAGCTGATGGAGCCGCCGGAGCACAGCGACAGCAGAAACCAGATGATCAGGCCCCTGAAGCAGGTGGAATTGCGGCTGAAGGGTCTGGTGAACTGCGAACTTCTGGCGCGGTAGGTACTCCTGCCGTTTTTGATGACATTGCGGATCTGCTGATACTGCGAGTTGGAAGGCTCGTAGCTGCAGGCTCTTTCAATGTGTTCAAGAGCGATGGTGCGGTTGCCCAGGCCATAGTTGGCCAGAGCGCTGAGGCAGTACCAGCGGGCGTCGTGAACGGAAATGCCGTTGAGGACGTTCAGTGCCTGCTGGAACTGGCCGTTATTGACGTAGTTCATCGCCACGTCCAGATCACTGTAGGACTGCTGATTACGCTGATTGAAGCCCGTGAAGTCATAGAACTGGAAGGGCCCGTAGAAAAACGAATTGGGCTGGGAATAGCCGTAGGAAGAGGACTGCGACTGATAGCTGTAAGCCTGACCGCTCTTGATCATGTCGTAGGCGGCATTGATCTCCGCCATCTTTTCGGCAGCGGCCTG
>JAGAFL010000151.1:0-7004 GCA_017612595.1 Erysipelotrichaceae bacterium
AAGCTGTGATCACCCAGTCTGCCATAGTATGAACGATCGTTATCCGTTTGACAGAAGAAAACGGGCAGTTCCGCAGAACACCCGTCTTTTCTGATTTACCAATGGCAGTTTATTCCCTGGCCCGATTTCTCTTCAGCATGATCATGGCAACGAAGCTGTAGAAGCTGAACATCATCAGGCAGATCCAGGCTGACAGACCGTTATCGGCTGTTTCCGGAACCTTCGGCGTAATGTTAAACGTTCCTTCAACAAATACGACTGTATAGTTTCCCTGTGCTTCTTCTCCGCTGGGAGTAATTATATAATCGCCGGGCTCCTCGCCTTCTTCTCTTTCCAGAGAATACTTGATGAGGTCTTCAGAGTCGCCTTCAACCAGGCCTTCAATCACGGCTTTCAGTTCGGGATCTTCATCGCCCTGAACTTTTCCGTCATCCTGAGCGGTAACAGTCACTTCCTTGGGAGTGATGTTAAAGACAGCGTCATTGAACTTAACGGTGTAATTACCCTGAGCTTCTTCACCCTTGGTGGAAATGGCGTATTCACCAACGCTTTCTCCTTCTTCTCTCTCCAGAGAATACTTGATGAGGTCAGCAGATTCGCCTTCGACCAGGCCATCAATAACAGCTTCAAGGTCAGGATCTTTATCTCCATATACTTTGCCATTGTCCTGGGCGGTAACGGTGACCTCCTTGGGAACGATGGTGAATTCTGCTGTTTCTGTATAAATATCATACTTTTCGGGATTACTGCGCTTGGTGTTTGAAGGATAAGTCGTAGCAGTGAAACCGCCAGCGACGAAAATCTCATATTTTCCGATGTCTTCACCGGATTCTCTCTTGAGTTCGTAACTGCAGCTGTCATCTTCAGCCAGGCCGGTAACTTTCGCTTCCAGCTCAGGTTCGGGATCGCCATAGATCTTGCCGTTATCCTGCGGGGTAATGGTTACCTTGTAATGAGCATATGCATCAACGATCTTTCTTTCGACCGGTTCAGTAGTGAGAGCGGGAATCTCAGCTACTTCGCTGTCACTTATCTTATTGCCTTCAGCGTCAAACCAGCCGGTGAATTCCAGCCCCTGATGATCAAAGGTATAGTCTGTACAGATGTTGATGTTCTCGAAAGCTTCCTTTTCTTCTCCGTACAGATTACCCTGGTAATGGTATCTTACGGTTACGGATGGCTGATAAGTAGCATAGACATAGATATCCTTGGTCTGGCCGCTGGGAAGCTCACTGGCGCTGTAGGTCAGTTCATCTTCGGCAACATAGGTCAAGCCGCTATCCGTGTCCTTCCAGTAAACAAACTGGTAATGGCTGACTGGAGAGGGATTCTTGAATGTATGCTTATAGGAATTGACAAAGTCCTGATTGCTCCAGGCACTGGAGGCATTGGAGATGTTGTCAACATAATGGTAATTGAGATACCAGCTGGCAGTAACGCTGTAAACAGGAGATATGTACAGAGTATTGGTATCAGAAATAGTTTTTTGATTACCATCGCTGTATGTCAGAACGATATTACCTGTACTGGTGTATTGAATCTTGGTAATGGTAATCAAGTCACTAGCCGCTGCCGCCGTCACCACCGTTCCATCGGCAGTACTCTCTACAAATGCCTTCAGGAATTTATAGCTATAGCCCAAGCCAATGGCAGTTATGTTCGCACCGCCTACATAGCTGAATGCACCGGATCCAGTCATTGTTTTTGACTGGCCTTTAATCATGGTAAAGGTTTTTTCACAGGCAACCGCATGACCATTGACATTCGCAAAATTCGCGTTAAGAATGTTGTTGATCACAACAGTCAGTTTGTCATCATCAGCAGCACGTACCGTATTATCGGACGAATTCACATGAATGCCCATCATGGAAACTGTAAGAATCAGAACTAATAATACCTTTAATACTCTCTTCATACTTTCTACCTATTCATACCCCAAATCTTATATATATTACCACATTTTCCTATGAAAGTGAACAAAAATCAGTTATAGTTACACTTCACCATTTCGTGATAAAAAGTTAACATGAGTATCGTAAAAAAACAGAGCCGCCCGAATGACGGCTCCGTTTCATTTTGGAAATCAGTTCTTGGTTGAAGCTTTGCGCTCGTAGATGTAGTTCAGTTTATAGTCTCTTTCCTTGACGGGTTCACCGTTGAGCATCTTGGTCATGACACGCATGGCCAGAGCGCCCAGGTCATATGACGGAATGACGAACGAGGAGATCCTCGGTCTGACCATGTCGTTGATCCGGGAATCCAGTACGCTGATAACATCAGTGTCTTCCGGAACTCTGATGCCGTTTTCCTTACAGGTATTAAGGACGGCGACGGCCTGGGAGTCACGCATGCTGATGACTACATCATGCCGGTGCTTGGAGAAGTACTCGTTGAGGTACTCGTAGGAGTTATGGTACTGTTCGGGGATCTCAACATATCCGTCAAACTTCTTGCCGTGCTCCTCGTAGGCTCTGGAGATGCCGCTGATGATCTGATTGATCGTATCAGGGTTCTTCCGGTCTTCCACCAGGATGATGTCGTCAATGCCCTTGTTCAGATACTCGCTTACCAGTTCATAAAGAGCCTGGGAGTAATCGACGTAGACATTGCAGCTGGAGACGTTGGTCGTCTTATGTCCGATATACACCATCGGAACCTGGAAAGAGTTCAGCACATCACCGTCGCTCTTGGACAGCGATTCATTGTAGATGATGACGCCGTCGGCACGCGACTTGACGATGTTGTCAATGATTTCTGACATTTCATTGATCGAACTGCTGGTCGTGTGCAGCGTGATGTTGTACTTGTAAATCTTCGCTACATCAAGTAATCCATTGATGATCTTACCAATGTACAGGAAACTTGAATCGGGAACCACCAGCGCGATGGTCGTGGTCTTCTTCAGAGCCAGACCCTGGGCTACGGCATTGGGCCGGTAACCCAGCTTGACGATGGCAGCTTCGACCTTATCCTTGGTCTCCTGCTTTACCAATCCAGAATCATTTATGACACGAGAAACCGTAGCAAGAGATACTCCAGCCTCATTGGCTACCGAATAAATTGTTACTTTCTTTTTCTCGCTGTTATTCATAAATAATTACTCTTCTTTGCTTTCTTCTTCCTTGACTTCTTCTTCCTTGGGCTGTAAGGCATCCTTGACAGCTTCGACGGCCTTGTTGTAGGCGCCGCTGACGGCGTTTACAGCACCGACGACGGTCTCTCTGACCTTCGGATCATGAGTGAAATCATGATACTTCTCGGCAAAGTTATCGGCGACGTTCTTGACGTTTTCGCCGACCTTGTCGGTAGTGGCTCTGACCTGATCGTTTTCCCTGGCCTTGTTGTAGGCGTTGGCAACGCTCTCCTTGACGTTTTCGGCAACCTTTTCATAGGTCTCTCTGGCCTTGTTGTAGTACTCAACGGCCTTGGGGTTCTCTCTGACGGTCTTGTATGTCTTGCTGACATTCTCGAACACGTCGCCGACAGCCTTGCCGAAATCATCCAGATATCCCTGAACCTTTTCCTTGCTGAGGTCTACCGTTGACAGCTTGGCCTTCAGATCCTCAACCGTCTTGGCAATGCCGGCCTTGACGTCGTTTAAGGCATCCTTTACCTTGCCGACAGCGTCGTTGAATTCCTCATCTTCCAGTCCTTCGATATCTTCGTCGAGATTTTCTGCAGTTTCATGTAAATTCTTTTCGTTATCCATTTATACTTCCTCCTTTTTCTGTTCAACTATCGTAACTTCGTTTCCCTTCTTAGTCAGACTCTCCAGGATCGAAGTTAATATGTTTCTGATGGTCTCGTATTCCTGAGCCCACTTCTTGATCGCCTTGGTGATGAGAGAAGTCAGGGTCACGCGGACGCTTTCAACGGACATTGACATGTTGTTGACCGCTCTTACCGTGGTATTGAATTCTCCCAGATAGCCCTTTACCAGATCCAGTGACTCATTGGCCGCTCCGACCGTGGTATTAAGGCCGGAAACGATCTTGAGGATCTTGACAAGCAGGACGATCAGGATGATCAGGGCGATTACGCCCAGTACCGGCAGAACAAGGCCGAATACCTTGCTGATCTTTTCTAAATTTTCCATAGTTTATACCTCACCTACTATCATATAGTAAAATGAAAGCATTTTCAATAATGCTTATCGTATTTTCACAGTTTTTATCAGCTATTAATTCCTAATTGCCCTTCTTGTCGGAGATCAGCGGCTTGATGGCATTGTAAAGCTTGCCGCCCTTGGTCGTTCCGTAGACCTTGGCCAGAGCGTTGTTGAGGCCCTGCTTGGTCTTGTACTTGAGGATGTACTCGGTGCACAGCTTGGCGTCCTTCTCGTCTTCCACAGCCTTGCTTACTTCCCTGAGCATGTCCTTTTCCCGCTGCAGGACATCCTGCTTGGTGAGGTCAGCGACCAGAGAGGTCCTGATGTTGCGCTTCTGCCACCACTTGATGACGCTGGAGAAGCCATGGTCGTTGCTGACGATGACGTACTCATCCTTCTTGTCTTTACATATGAGATAGCCCAGATAGCTGACCAGCTGGAAGTCCAGGGCATTCTTGGTGCCGACTTCCACCTTGAAGTACTGTATCTTGGCCTGCGATTCATTGATCTTCTTATGGAGAGAGAAGGTGATCTTGTCAGCGTTGACACTGTAGAAGATGAAAACACGGTCGTTTTCCTTGAGATTGCCGATTCCGTTCAGGCCGTCACTCTTGACGTTTTCGAAATCAACGAGATATGCTGTCATGATTAATCACCACCTTTCTTATTCATTTTATCACATATTTAATCTAGAATATAACTATAGTGAACCGGGAGGTGCTGCATGCTCAACAACATCAGAATCGAGGTCTGCTGCGGCAGTCTCACCGACGTTCTTACCGCCATCCGACAGCCAATCGACCGCATCGAACTCAACACGGCACTGGAACTGGGCGGTCTGAGCGTCAATCCTGCTCTGCTCAGGGAAGTGAAGAAGGTCACCAGTCTGCCCGTCTGCTGCATGGTGCGCACCCGCGCCGGCGGCTTCTGCTACTCACAGAAGGAGTTTGAACTGATGCTGAAACAGGCTGAAGACCTCCTTGCTGCCGGAGCTGACGGCATCGTCTTCGGCTTTCTGAACGAAGACTGCACCGTCAACCGGGAATACAGCGAGCGGATGGTCAGGCTGATCAAGAATTATCACCGCGAAGCCGTATTTCACAAGGCCTTTGACCTGACCATCATGTCCGACGCCATCCGCGATCTCATTGACCTCGGCGTTGACCGGGTACTGACCTCCGGAGGCAATAACTATCCCAACATTCTGGCCGGGGCGCCGCTGCTAAGAAGGCTGGCCATCCGCTATGACGGATTCATCCAGATCCTGCCCGGCGGCGGAGTGAGAGCTGAGAACGTGGCTGAACTTCTCCAGACCACCGGGCTCAGTCAGGTCCACTGCTCCGCTTCCAGACGCCTGATCGATCCCACCGATCCGCTGACATCCTATCAGGCAGTTGACGAGGATACCCTGATCGGCATCCTGACAGCCATATCGCACATCCGCAACCGCTGAGTAAAGGCATAAAAAAGACAGTTCAGAAGTCTCTGAGCTGTCTTTTCATTTTTCCTAGTCCTTGCTTCCGAATGACAGCACGAAGCTCAGGGTCAGACCCAGAATGGCTGCCAGGCCGATGTCGACCATGCCGACGATCAGGACGATGGAGGCGATGGCGATTTCCTTGGCGCCCCAGTTGACATCCTTGAGCATCATGATGCCCTGGACGGCGATGGCACCGAACAGGTAGACTTCCAGACCGCCGATGACCGCCAGCGGGATGCCGTAGATCACGCCGATGAGCGGCTTGAAGAAGGAGATGATCATGGCCATGATGCCGGCTACGACCATGACCTTGGTGGAGAAGACCTTGGTGATGGCCATGACGGAGATGTTCTCACCGTAGTTGGTGCCGGCAGGGCCGCCGACGAAGCCGGAGACCATGTCGCAGATGCCGTCGCCGATCAGATCCTTGTCCAGCATGTCCTTGATGCCGGTTTCCTCACCGGTCGCGTTCTTGATGATGGCATCAAGCTGAATGGTATGCGCGGATGATTCCGGGATGGTAGCCAGAGCGATCGGGATGATGCTCAGGGCAGCGGTATTGGGAATCGGCAGGTTGAACAGCGGAACGGTCAGAGGACCGAAGGTGGCCAGACCCTGGACCGCTTCATCAGCGATGGCACGGAACAGGTTGGTATCAATACCGGTAAAGTGGAAGAAGGCAGCGACCAGACAGCCAGCCAGAGTACCGATCAGCAGTGAAAGCTGACCGACGAAGCCCTTGAGATATCTGGTAGCCAGAACAACAGTCAACAGGGTAACAACAGCGACCAGAATGTATGACCAGTTCTGTGTCTTGATGCCGAAGTCGCTGACGGCGTTGGTAGCCAGTGACAGACCGATGGCAGCCGCAACGCTTCCGGTGACGACCGGAGGAAGGAATCTCTGCAGAATGTCATTTCCCAGCTTTCTTACCAGCAAGCCGGCAAAGATGGAGACGAAACCGCTTAAGACGATGCCGAACTGGGCCTTGCCGATTACTTCAACCGGTAAGACGATCGGCAGCTGATCAGCGCTGCAGCCCAGCTCAGTGCAGGCCAGTGACAGAACAGCTGACAGATAGGCAAATGAACTTCCGTAATACATCGGCACCTTGCCCTTGGTCAAAATCGTAAACACGACGGTTGCCAGTCCGCTGGCGAAGATCGTGGTGCTGACCGGGAACTTGGTGATCAGGGCAACGGTAATGGTTGCCGGGAACATGACGATGACCTGCTGAATGGCATACATCAGCAGCCGTCCTAACGGCGGTGTCTGATCCGGAAGATAGCTTTCAAATCTCTGAGAATTGGTTTTCTGTGTCATTTGTAATCCCTCCTTAAAGTTCGTATATGACCACATTGTTCACACCATCGGTTTCCTGAAGATGTACGGCGACAACTTCGTTCAATGATGTGG
>JAGAFL010000016.1:0-18154 GCA_017612595.1 Erysipelotrichaceae bacterium
GTCAGCTGGTTGAAGAGGGTAGTCTTGCCGCTGTTCTGGTTGCCTACCAGGGCAAAGGTCAGCAGGGTGTCTTCAGGGAGAGGATTGCCACTGCCCTTGGGGTGGAACTTTCCGCCCTCACCCAGGCCCAGGTGCTGACTGACGGTTTTCGCCGCCGTCTTACTGGGCTGAACTTCTTCGGTCACTTCTTCAACTTCGATCTGATCAGCGTCATCAAGCCTGAGCGTCAGTTCATAACCGTGCAGAGTGATCTCAACCGGATCGCCCATCGGCGCGTATTTTACAACTTTTACAACAGTTCCGGGAATAATTCCCATGTCCAGAAAATGCTGGCGCAGAGCGCCGCTGCCGCCAACGCTCAGTACTCTTGCCGACTGGCCTGTCTTTATGTCTTTAAGTGTCATTCCTGCACCTCTTTTCCTGTCTGCGGTTAGCGTCCGCTTACTGATTTCATTGTAGTTAGCGTATGCTAACTTGTCAAGCGTCTGAACGTATTTGTTTTTCTCTCACCAAAAAAGCAGCCGCCTTGCGGCTGCTTCCTTGTCTTTCGGGTTTTCGCGTTATTTATTCAGCGGCGCATAGCCGGTCTGTTCCACCAGGTACTGGCCGTCTTCGCTTAACAGGAAATCGAGGACCTTCTGAACGTTGGGGTTGTCCTCATTGGCTCTGGTGACGCAGTAGAGAGTGGTGATCAGCGGATACTTGCCGGTCCTGATGTTTTCCACGGTCGGAGCGATGCCGTCGACGGAAAGGATCTTGACGTGCTGCTCCTGCTGCAGGCCTTCCAGGAAGTAGCGGAAGGTATAGCCCATGGCCCCGGCTTCGTTGTTGTACTGAGCCACGTGCTCGATGATGCCGCTCATGGCGTCAAAGGTCTCATAGGTCTTGGGTTCCTTCAGGCTGACATCGCCCATGAAGTAGAGCATCATGGTCTGGCTGCCGGATCCTTCCGGACGCTGGAAGGCAACGATCGGCTGATTCTTGCCGCCGACCTGGTTCCAGTTGGTGATGTCGCCGTGGTAGATGGCCCTGATCTGTTCGGCAGTCAGGTTGTCCACGGGATTGTCTTCTTCCACGAAGAAGATGAAGCCTTCCCGGCCGATGGCCGTAAGCTGGAATTCCACGCCGGCATCCTTGGCATAGTCGATCTGATCCTGGGAAGGGCGGGCTCCGAACAGCATGTCGCATTCTTTGTCCGCCAGCCGCCAGTAACCGTAAACGGTGTTGGTGAAGGTGACGATCTTGCCGTTGATGTACAGGCTCTTGTCACCGTCGGGGTTGTCGATGAAGTCCTTCTCGATTCTGTCGATGTCCTTGTAGATGGCCTTGGCTACGGCGCTGTAGAGCGGATAGCAGGCTTCGGCGCCGTCCAGGATCGGCATGTCCTTTTCGTCTTCGATCAGCAGGGAAGCCGGATGGTCAAGGGTGACCAGCTTGCTGGGCTCGCTGTAGACGTAGTAGCCGGTAAAGTCAGTGCTTGAGAAGCCGTGCATGTAGTCAAACCCGTGGCCGCTGTACTTTCTTTCATCGTTATGCGTATAGCTGTAGATGTTGCCGCCGGCCAGCAGGGCTGTGATCAGCACCAGGATCATGACCGGTGCCGCCTTGATCCTTTTCTTCAGCAGAACAAGCAGGACGATGATGGCAATGATCTGAAGGATGAAGGTCAGCAGCCGGAAACTGCCAAGGGATCCCAGGAAGGTTATCAGATTGAGCAGTGAAAACGGAGCGGTCACGATGTACCAGGGCAGGAAAGCTTCTGACTGCAGGAAACCGCCGGAGACGATCATTCCCAGTGAATGCGTGATCAGTGACAGCAGCAGCATCGCCACGTTGACCTTCAGTGATGCGTCGGTAAGGCTGGCACCCCTGCGGATGAACAGAAAATACAGGAAGATGAAGAGGCCTGCCGCTGCCGAAGCCGCCGGCAGAAAGAAGCGGTCGATGTCGAGGTAGCCATAAAGGAAGAAGGCAATTACGGAGGCAATGATCATGACCAGTACGTAATCGCGGAAGAAGGCAATGAGATACTTTTTCATGTTTCGGTTTCTCCTTTATCTTTAATCAATGTTAGCACAAACCGGAAGAAGAGGGCAAAGCGCCGAAGAAAGCCCGGCTTGACCGGGCTGTCATTAAATCTCCTTCAGGATGCTGAGAAGTCTGTCAACATCAGCCTGCTGAGTTGCCCAGCTGGTAGCCAGCCGGATGACAGTGTGGCTGTCATCGTATTTCTCCCAGAAACTGTAGCTGACTTTTTCGCCCAGTTTCCGCAGTCTGTCATTTTCCATGATCACGAAGATCTGATTGGTGGGGGAGTCAAACAGCAGCTGATAGCCATTGGCTTTCAGGAAATCCTGGATCTGATCAGCGTAGCTGATGGCGCTGGTACCAACTTTCAGGTAAAGATCATCTTCAAACAGGGTGGCAAACTGGATGCCCAGCAGTTTTCCCTTGGCCAGGATGCCGCCCATCTGCTTGACCGTCGTGAAGAAGTGGGGAACAAGGCCCTTGCGGCGGAAGACAACGGCTTCGCCCAGCAGGGCGCCGCACTTGGTGCCGCCGATGTAGAAGATGTCGCAGCATTCCGCCATTAACGGCAGGGTGACATCGTTTCGGCTGGAAGCCAGGCCGTAGGCCAGACGGGCGCCGTCAGCGTACAGCAGCAGGCCGTACTTCTGACAGACCTCATGCAGTTTCCTCAGTTCCCCGGCGCTGTAGAGAGTGCCGTATTCAGTGGGCTGGGAAATGTAGACCAGCGCCGGCTGAGCCATGTGCTCGTTATTGGCGTCAGCGGTAAAGATCTTCATGTATTCATCCACCTGCTGAGCTGAGATCTTGCCCTGATGATGGGGAAGGGCCAGAATCTTGTGGCCGGTGGCTTCAATCGATCCGGCTTCGTGACAGTTGATGTGACCGGTGTCAGCAGAAATGACCGCCTGATAACGCTGCAGCGCTGCCGCGATGACGATCAGGTTGGCCTGAGTACCGCCGGAGATCAGCTGGACCTCGCCGTCTTCCAGATGGCAGGCTTCCAGGATCAGCTGTTTGGCCCTGACAGTATAGGGATCGCTGCCGTAGCCTTCACAGGCTTCCATGTTGGTCTCAGCCAGCTTTGCCAGGATGGCCGGATGGCAGCCCTGAAGGTAGTCGCAGGAAAAGGGCAATAGTTGATTCATGGCTGGTGTTTCTCCTTTCTATTCGGAGATCTGCGGGTTGATCAGATTGTACTTGCCCGTATAGTACTTGTACAGAGCGGTAAACTCTTCGGAATCCCGCTTGTAGTCGTGAAGGTACTGATGCGTATAGAACTCGTCGTGAGACAGTTCGATCATGCAGACGGCCACGTTGGAGCAGTGGTCGGAGACACGCTCGCAGTTGTTCAGCAGTTCGCTGAGCTGCAGACCCAGTTCGATCGTGCACTCGCCGGTGGTAAGCCGGTCGACGTGGTTGTCGGTGATGGCGTCGATCAGCTTGTCGATGGTCTCTTCCAGCGGTTCGACCTGGGCAGCTGCCGCCATGTCATCGTTGATGAAGGAGACGGTCGCGTTGTCGAGGATCTCTCTGATGGCCGTAAACAGGATGCTGAGCTCGCGGTCAGCCGTCTCGGAGAAGTGATCCTTGCCTTCACTGATGCTCTGGGCGATCTTGGCCAGATTGACGGCGTGGTCGCCGATTCTCTCAAAGTCGGTGATCAGGTGCAGCATCTTGTTGATGTCCTCACTGGACTGCTTGGAAAGGGAAACGCGGGAGAGCTTGACCAGATAGCTGTCCAGCTGGTCCTGATACCAGTCGACGGTCTTTTCGAGTTCCTGGACCTTTTCGTATTCCTCTTCGCTGTACTGCCTGAACAGGTGCAGCGCTCTCTCCATTTCCTCCTTGGCCATCATGGCCATTACCATGGTGTTGCCAAGGCATTCGTTAACGGCGATGGAGGGCTGGTTGATAAGTCTTTCGTCGATGAGGATCTGGGGAAGATCCCGGGGATCGTCCTTGACGATCTTCTTGACGAGCTTGATGATGATCGGTTCCAGGGCAAAGGCCACGATGGTCACCAGGATGTTGAACAGGGTATGAACCAGGGCAACGTGCACGTGGGTGGCAGGACCCTGCAGGAATTCAATTTTGCCGATCACCAGTAAGACGGCCAGGACGGCCAGAGCGCCGGTGCAGTTGACGACTACCTGAAGAACGCTGACGCGCTTGGCATTCTTGGCGACGCCGATGGCGCTGATCAGACCGGTTACGCAGGTGCCGATGTTGGCGCCCAGGATCAGCGGTATGGCCATGCCCAGGGTGATCTGTCCGGATAGGGCAAAGGCTTCAATGATACCGATGGCGGCCGCGGAAGACTGGATGACTGCGGTGAACAGGGTGGCTACCAGCACGGCCAGGACCGGGTTGGTGAACATCACCAGGATGTTGGCGAACCAGGGTTCATTGGCCATCAGCTTCATCGAGTCGGACATGAAGGTCATGCCGTACATCAGGACGGCGAAGCCGACGAAGATGGTGCCCAGATCCTTCTGTTTTTCCTTCTTGGCGGCCATTCGCATGACCACGCCGACCAGGGCCAGAATGGGGGTGAAGAACTTGGGGTTGAGCAGGGACATGACTGAGAAGCCGCTGCTTTCAATGCCGGTCAGGGTAAGGATCCAGCCGGTGATCGTCGTGCCGACGTTGGATCCCAGGATGATGGCCAGGGTGTCCTTGAAGTCAATGATGTTGGAGTTGACCAGACCGACCAGCATGACCATGACGCCGGAAGAAGACTGGATGGCAACGGTGATGATCGCGCCAAGCAGGAAACTCAGCAGCTTGTTGCTGGTGACTTTTTTCAGGGTCAGTTCGAGAGAGCCGCCGGCCATCTTCTCCAGTGAAGAAGACATGACGTTCATGCCGTAGAGGAAGAACGCCAGACCGGCCATGATCTGAAGCGCCGAATATATATCCATGTTTATCTCCTTTTTTGAATGATTATTTATAATTCTGCCCCTTCATGATTGGGACAGTTGTTTTTCATCAGGATGGTGCCTAAATGAATTATACCATATACAGAGCCTGCTCAGAGGGCAAAGTATGAGGCAAATATGATAAGATAATGGTGGTGATGAACTATGAAAGTCAGGATAATCGGACTACCGGAAGGCGAGATAATAAAGGAATACCCGGAGAAGCTGAAGGCTGAGCTGATCCTCAGGGAAGTGGAAGACCAGCTCCCCTATCCGGCCTATGGCTGCCGGATCGACAACGCCTACCGCGGCCTGCTGCACGTGGTGTACCACGACTGCACGCTGGAATTCCTGGACATCCGTTGTCAGGCCATGTGGCTGGTCTACCAGAGTTCTCTGGTCATGCTGTACATCAAGGCCGTCCATGACGTATTGGGCAAAAAGGTCCAGGTAACGGTCAACAATTCCCTTTCCAAGGGCCTTTTCACCGTCATCAAGAACAACAGCAAGCCTGATGAGGAAACGATCAGCAGGATCGACAGGCAGATGCGCAAACTGGTTGAGCAGGATCTGCCGATCATCAAGCGGCACCTCAACCGTCAGGAGATCACGGCATTGACGGAAGAACTCAAGCAGAAGGAGACCGGCAATCTGATCGCCTCCATTCCCTCCCTCAATCACGTGGAGATCTATTCGCTGGAAGATGAGACCCAGATCTTCTACAACTTCCTGGTTCCTTCGACCGGCTATTTAAAGTATTTTGAACTGCGGCCCTATAAGAACGGCATCCTGCTGCGCTACCCGCATCAGTCCGATCCGCTGAAGATCCCGGAATATGAGGATCAGAAGCTGCTGTATGACGCCTTCAGCGAAGCCACCAAGTGGGGAAAGCTGATGGGCATCAAGTATGTCGATGACCTCAACAACCGCATTCTGAACAAGCAGACCGAGGACATGTATCTGATGCAGGAAGCCCTGCATGAGAAGAAGATCGCCAACATCGCCGATGACATTGCCAAGAGCCGCAAGCGCATTGTGCTCATCTGCGGACCGTCGAGCTCCGGCAAGACGACCTTTGCCAAGAGACTGTGCATCCAGCTCAACGTTCTGGGCATCAAGACTCTCTACATGGGTACTGACGACTACTTCGTTGAGCGCGAAGACTCGCCGATCGGGCCGGACGGGGAAAAGGACTTTGAAAGCATCAAGGCGGTCGACACCAAGCTGTTTGTCCGTCAGATGAAGGAACTGCTGGACGGCAAGACCGTTGACCTGCCGGTGTTTGACTTCATCTCCGGCACCAAGATATATGGCCAGCGCATTACCAGCATCGCGAAGGATCAGGTCATCGTCATCGAAGGCATTCATGCCCTTAACCGGACGCTGACTGAAGGAATTGACGAAAAGGAGAAGTTCAAGATCTACATTTCTCCCTTTACTCCCATCAGCGTTGACCGCCATAACCGGATCTCAACCACCGACTGCCGGCTGTTACGGAGGCTGGTAAGAGACTACCAGTTCCGCGGCTGGCCGGTCGCCAGGACCCTGGCCAGCTGGCCGAAGGTCAGAAGCGGTGAGGATCAGAACATCTTCCCCTACCACGGCGAAGCCAAGGTGTTCTTCAATTCCAACTGCATCTATGAACTGGCGGTGCTGAAGAAATACGTTGAGCCGCTGCTGAAGGAAGTAACGAGAAGCGAACCGGAATATGCCGAGGCCCAGCGGCTGCTGGAATTCTTCCGCTATATTGAACCGGTGGAGGACGATGATGCCATTGCCAACAATTCCATCATCCGCGAATTCATAGGCGGTTCCGTGATCGTTCACTGAAAAAGACAAGTGCGAAGAAAAACGAAGAGGACACAGGTCCTCTTTTAGTGTGAATGTTTATTTCCGGTAGCCGTTGAACCAGGCTCTTTCTTCAAAAGGCTTTTTCGCAGCAGCGGCCGGTTCTTCTGCGGCGATGCCGACGGGCAGCAGGCAGACCAGTTCATAGCCGTCCGGCACCCCGAGGATCGCCGCCATTCGGTCGCCTATGCGGTCTTCATCGGTGATGTGGCCTTCGTACCAGCAGCTCTGATAGCCCAGTGCCGTAATCGTCAGCAGCATGTTCTCGATGGCGGCGGCGTAGTCCTGGATCGCAAAGCAGCGGTCGCGGTAGGCGTTGATCCGGCTGGTCAGCACGCAGATCAGGGCCGGCGCGCTCTGGGCGACCGGCGGATCGATCACGGCTTTCAGCTGTCTCAGGAGATCTTCATCATCCACGGCGATCAGGCTGGTGGTCTGCCGGTTACAGCCGGAAGGGGCTGCCAGACCGGCTTCCATGATGAGTCTCAGATCCTCCCGGGGCACCTTGTCATCCCGGTATTCTCCCCGGTAACTGTGCCGGTTGAGAATAAGGTCAGGCAGACAACGGCCGCTCACTCGGCTTTCTCCTGTCTGAGTTCTCCGAGATTGTCAATAGTGACGGTTGGGAAGGGGAAGCCGATTCCTTCGGCGTCAAAGCGCTTCTTGATCTGGTAGCGGATGTCGCAGCAGGTCTGGTAGCTTTCCCCGACGCTTCTGGTAACGACCGGAATGCGCAGGTCAATGGAGCTCTCACCGAAATTGAACAGCACGGCAGCGGCTTTCTTGACGCCCTGCTTTTTCTGCTGCTCGGTGCGCTTGTCGACGGTGTTGGGATGAGCGGCGACGATTTCCTCCAGGATCTTCATCGCCCTGTCGATGTCGCTGCCGTATGTAATGGAAACGACGATGGGGCTGGTGAAGGAGTCATTGTCGGAAGAGTTTTCGATGATGGTGTTGCTTAAGGCGCTGTTGGAAATAATGTAGCGGGTGTTGTTGAAGGTGGTGATGATGGTGTGCCTGAGGTTCATCTCCGAAACGATGCCGGTCAGCCCGTTCTTTTCCGGCAGGGTGATCCTGTCGCCGATGTCAAAGGGCTTGTAGGAGGAGATGAAGATGCCGTCGATCAGGTTGGACAGCGATTCCTGAGCAGCCATCGAGACGCCCAGGGCCAGGATGCCGCTGGAAGTGATGATGGTGTTCAGCGTATTGGAAAAACTGGAAAACTGCGAGCCGATGAGCATGGCAGCCATTATCCAGATGAGGACGCGGATGATGTTGCCGATGAACTTGATGTGCAGGGTCGCGCCCTTGCGCTTTTCAAATTTCTCGGCGCTTCTTTTGACCAGCCGGGTCAGAATGACGGCTGCGATGATGACGGACAGCGAGAAGATGAGTCGCGGTCCGTAGTCCCTGATGAATTCGTTCCAGTCCATGTCTTTTCTCCTATTCCTTTATCTCGATGCGGCCTTCGACATGCGAGTCGATGTGCTGGCGGGAGGAGAGCAGCTCCTCGAAGATGGCCATCTGCGAGGTAATGACCTTGCGCGGCCTGGCGTTGGCCAGCACTTCCTCAATGGGCACATCGAAGAATTCGCTGAAGCTGTTGTAGTGGAAACCGTCCTGAACGGCAATGCGGATCAGGCGGTCATCGGTGATGTCCTCCCCGTTGAGCTTGAATTCCTCAATGGTATGGGTGGTTTTGTTGTAAAGAATGCGCATGCCTTTGGAAAGCTGGTAGAACTCGGTATGAGCTCCCGGTTGCAGCGCTTCGTCTCTGAGCATGAACTGCATCATGTGGCGGAACTGCTTTCCCGTCACCTGCAGCATGATGACCGCCTCGTCATAGGGAACTACTTCCCTGAGGTCCTGCAGGGTCAGGATCGGTCCCAGGGTGTCCTTGCGGATCGAACCGGAAGCCATCAGCATTACCTCATAGGAAGAGTCTTCCTGAAGCAGGTCGGCGAACAGGTTGCCCAGTTCGGTCTCCTGGTAGCGGCTGGGGTGAGTCAGCGGCCGCTTGAAGGTGGTGATGATCCGGGAATACTTCTCATCCGTCTTGTCCTTATAGGAGTTGAGCAGCTGTTCCATGATCGGGTCAGGTTCGCAGGTTTCCGAAGTGATCGGACACAGCGTCCATGACAGTTCGGCCAGGGAAGCCGTATCGGTATCGATCTCAACGTCAAAGCGGCCCATGTAGCCGGTTCCCTTGCCGACCTGGACGATGGGGATGCCGTTGACGAAGGTGGGCGCTTCCATCAGGGTATGGGAATGGGCGCCGATGATGATGTCAACGCCCCATTCGGGGTTAAGCATCTGCGCCAGCCTGACGTCGTTTTCGTAGCCGATGTGGGTGACCAGCACGGTCAGGTTGACCTTGGTGGTCTTGTAGTTGTCGATGATGACACCGACTTCCTCAACGGCCTCCCAGAGGTCGATGAAGGAACCGATGATCTCTTCGTTCTTGGTGGTCGAGAGCACTTCCTCGGTGATGACGCCGATGAACATGATGTTCAGCCCGCCGACATTGACGATCTCATAGGGTTTGAACAGACGGGAGTGGTTGCTCTTGATGAAGAGGTTGGCATTGACGATCGGGAAACGGGCGCACTTTTCCAGAAACAGCAGGTGGGCGACGCCGTAGTCGACCTCATGATTGCCGACGGAGAAGACGTCGGGAGCCAGGTAATTCATCAGTTCGATGGTGGAGATCCCCCGGAACTCCGAGTCGATGATCGATCCTCTGAACATGTCGCCGGCATTGACGTACAGGACGTTCTTATCGTTGTGGCGGACCCGCTGGATGTAATTGGCCAGATAGCTGATGCCGCCTTCCAGATGACCGTCAACTTCCCGGGGAAGGAAGTCTCCGTGCATGTCGTTGTTATGCAGTATGGTAAGCTTTTTGATGCTCATGATGCCACCTCCACAGATAAGAAGATTATAACAGATATGACTGCTGTCTTCATCCTCAACCGCCGGCAGTCCGGTTGATATTAGCCCCTGCCTTCTTTATAATTTATATGCGTCCGGTCCGCAGGACCGCAGCATATGTGGAGCTGATCTGATTGATTGAATTAAGAAACATCAAGAAGGACTATGTCATGGAATCCAGCACGGTGCACGCCTTAAGAGGCGTCAGCGTGGCTTTCCGGCAGAATGAGTTCGTTGCCGTTCTCGGCCCCTCCGGCGGCGGCAAGACGACGCTGCTTAACATCATCGGCGGCCTTGACCGCTACAGCGAAGGCGAACTGCTGATCAACGGCAGGACCACCGCGAATTATACCGACAGAGAGTGGGACAACTACCGGAATCATTCGGTAGGTTTTGTCTTTCAGACATATAACCTGATTCCGCATCAGACCGTGCTGTCAAATGTCGAACTGGCGCTGACCATTTCCGGCATATCCGCTTCCGAACGCCGCCAGCGGGCCATTGATGCCCTGAAGAGCGTCGGGCTGGAAGATCAGATCGGCAAGAGGCCCAACCAGCTTTCCGGCGGTCAGATGCAGAGAGTAGCCATCGCCCGGGCCGTGGTCAATGATCCGGACATTCTGCTGGCCGATGAACCTACCGGCGCTCTGGACACCCAGAGTTCCCTGCAGGTCATGGAGATCCTGAAGAAGGTGGCTGAAGACCGCCTGGTGGTCATGGTCACCCACAACCCGGAACTGGCTGAGCAGTATGCCAGCCGCATCATCCGCATCCGCGACGGTCAGCTGACATCCGATACCAATCCCTTCCGAGTAACGGAAGAGGAAGAGAAGATCACCTTCGGCAAGGCCCGCATGGGTCTGCTGACGGCCTTCAAGCTGTCGCTCAACAACCTTCTGAGCAAGAAGGGCAGGACCATCCTGACCGCCTTTGCCGGCAGCATCGGCATCATCGGCATCGCCCTGATCCTGTCCCTTTCCACCGGCGTCAACAACTACATCGATGAGGTGCAGACCAATTCGCTGTCTTCCTATCCCCTGACGATCGAAAGAAACAGCGCCGATTTCTCTTCCCTGATTGAAGGCATGATGGGCACGGCCACTTCCACCATCAAGCAGGAAGGGCAGATCAGCGAAGTGCCGCTGGTCAGCCAGCTGTTTACCCAGCTGGGCGTCAACAACCTGACGGCCTTCAGAAATTATCTCGTCGCCAATGCGGAGGTCATCGATCCCCTGCTGGTGGATCTGCAGTACGACTACGGCATTACTCCGCAGATCTACATGGACAGCAGCGAGAAGGCCGTACGGCTTAACCCCTCCAGCATGTCGTTCTCCGCTTCTTCCTTCAGCGCTTCCCCCTATAACGGCATGCAGGTCTTCCAGAAGATGATCAGCAACCGCGAGCTTCTGGAAAGCCAGTATGATGTCATCGCCGGCCGCTGGCCGGAGAAGTACGATGAGTGCCTGCTGGTTTTGGGCGACCGCTATACGATATCCGACTATCAGCTCTATGCCCTGGGCATCAGAGACCCGGAAGAACTATCCAAGCTGGCCCGGGAAGCCTTCAGCGGCAATCCCGTAAGCATCGATGAGAATAACATGATCTTTGATTATGACTACTTCCTGAATCTCAGCTACCGTCTGGTGGTCGCAGCGGACTACTACCGCTACAACCGGGATTACGACATCTGGGAAGACATGCGCGACAATGACGACTACCTGAAGCAGCTGGTCAGCCAGGGCCTAAGGCTCAAGGTCGTGGGCATAATCACCGAAAAAGCCGGCGTCAGCGCTTCTTCGCTGCAGCCCGGCATTGCCTACCGGTCGGATCTGATCGACTGGATCATTTCCCAGGCTGGCAGCCGTCCGGTGCTGAGCCAGCAGCTTGCCGACCGGCAGACCGACGTCTTTTCGCGTCTGACCTTTGCGGAACTCAACGAAAAGGAAAGAAAAACAAACATCGACTTCTCGGACATGATCACCGTTGATCAGCAGGCCATTTCCGAAGCCTTCGGCATGAAGGTCAATGAGAATGAGATCAGAAGCATCATGTCCGCATCCATCAACGAAGCTCTGGAGAGCATCACCACGGATACGGAGCAGACCGGCCAGCAGCTCAGCGGCTGCTTTGCCGTCCTTCTGGAAAGGACGCTGCAGGATTACATCGACGACCACGGTGTTGCCGGGGTAGCCGCTTACGGCAGCGAGGACATCGATGCCATGATCCAGAGAGGTCTGGCTGATGAGCAGAGCATCGCGGCCATGGACGCCCTGGCGCAGGAATACGGCATCAGCCGGGAAATGCTGCAGACGATGTTCACTCCGCTGATGGAAAGACTGCTGGAAGGTTATCTGGAACTGGGCGCCGCCGCCGGCAGCGAGCGCGGCTATCTCGCTCAGGATACTTTGGGCGAGACCGTCAACCTGCTGATGAACAACCCGGTGATGGAAGGCATCGTTTTGGCCTACAGCCGTTCGCTGATCGAGACCCGCATGCGGGTAACCATCTCCCAGGTAATGACCGGCATGTCCAGCCAGCTGATCAGCAAGCTGGCATCCGGCTTCCGCGTTGATGGCGAAAAGCTGGCGGGTGCCTTCCGCTTTGACATGAATGAGGAAGAACTCAGCCGGCTGATGAGCACCTACATGACCGACAGTTCGGCCGAAGCCAGCTATGAACGCAACCTGCGGCTTCTGGGATACGGCGATGCCGCCGACCCGGAATCCATCAGCTTCTATTTCCGCGATTTCGCTTCCAAGGATGCCCTGAAGGAAATGATAAGCAGGTACAACGAAGACATGAAGGCCGCCGGAAAAGAAGAAATGGTCATCATCTACACCGACATCACCGGCATCCTGATGAAATCCATCACCACCATCATCAATGCGATCAGCTACGTTCTGATTGCCTTTGTGTCGATCTCACTGGTCGTTTCCTCGATCATGATCGGCATCATCACCTACATTTCCGTTCTGGAAAGAACCAAGGAGATCGGCATCCTTCGCTCTCTGGGCGCTTCCAAGGGTGACGTAAAGAACGTGTTCTCCGCCGAGACCTTCATCATCGGACTGATCTCCGGTCTGCTGGGCGTGCTGGTCACCGTGCTGCTGTGCATTCCGATCAGCCTGATCGTCCGCAAACTGACCGGCATCGCCTCCATCACCGCTCAGCTGCCCTGGAAGGGCGGCGTCATCCTGACCGTCATCTCCGTCATCCTGACGCTGACGGCCGGACTGATTCCCTCCAAAATGGCCAGCAAATGCGACCCGGTGGTCGCTCTGCGGTCGGAATAGCGTTTCAATTATCCATACAATATGTTAGTATTAATGTGCTATGAAGAAGACTAACGACTACAGGGTCAAGAGAGACCCCATGCTTGTTACCATATTATCGCTGCTGATAATCGTCTTTTTCGTGGTCGGATCCATTCTGACCCGTTCCAAGGGCGTAAGCGAGGTCTCAGAACTGCCGGACAGCTATGAAAACCTGGTCGGCAAGCTGATCATCAGCGAAGTGCTTACCAACAATGACGGCAGCTACGCCAATGAAAAAGGCGAAGCCTGCGATTTCCTGGAGATCTATAACGGCTCATCCGCGGCGGTCAACCTGGACGGTTACGGCCTGTCCGACCGGACCGACCGCATCAAGTGGGCCTTCAGCAATACCGTGATCGAACCTCAGCAGTATCTGGTCGTCTCGCTGACCGGCAGACTGGAAGACGGCTTCAATGCCGATTTCCGGCTTTCCTCCAAGGGAGGAGAGACCGTCATTTTGACCAATGCCAGAGGCAAGGTCATTGACGCGGTCGAGACTGTCTCGTTAAGCAAGGGCCAGGTCATGGCCAGAGACGGCAACGGCCAGTGGGTCACCTATGACCGCGCCACCCCGGGTTATCCCAACAGCCAGGAAGGCCTGCAGCAGTATGTGGCTTCCCTGCAGTCAGATGAGAAGCCGGAAGTCGTGATCAACGAGATCCTGCCCCGCAACAACGGCAACTTCGTCAATGAAGAGGGCCGCCGGGAAGGATACATCGAACTCATCAACGTATCCGAAAAGACCGTTGATCTTTCCCAGTACAACGTTTCCAACATTTCATCAGCCCCATTCAGACGTCAGCTTGACGAAGTGATGCTGGCTCCGGGGGAGACCTATGTGATCTACTGCGGCAATGTCGCCGCGGACAGCCGGAGTCCCTATACCGGATTTACGCTCAGCAGCCGGAACGGGGAAGTCGTCCTCAGCAGAGGCGGCCGGATCATTCAGACCGTCAGTTACAGCCAGCTGGACAACGGCATGGCCTATCAGCGTCATGAAAACGGCAGCTACCTGGCGGAAGCGACCATCTCTCCGGGCTATCCGAACACTCCCAGAGGCGTTGAGCAGTTCCAGGAACGCTTCCTGGTTACCCCGCAGGATCTGATCATCAGCGAAGTGATGGTCCGGAACTACACCCAGCTGCCGCAGAACGGCAACCAGTACTACGACTGGATCGAACTCTGTAACAATTCCAATCAGACCGTCAGTCTCTCCGATTACTGCCTCAGCAATGACGACGATTACCTGAGTCTCTACCAGCTTCCTAATGAACAGCTGGCTCCCGGCGAGTATTATGTGATCATGTGCTCCGGCGATCCCGCCTTGAGCAATCAGTCTTATCATCATGCGCAGTTCAAGCTGTCCGATAACGAATCGGTATTCCTGAGCCGGGCCGGCAGCATCGTCGACAGCCTCTATGTCGCCAATGTGCCGCTGGGCTACAGCTATGGCCGCGGCAGTAAGGCCGGCCTTTTCTACATGTCCTCACCCAGCCCGCTGAAACCGAATCAGGAAGGCTCGCGGACCATTACCGTTACCCCGGTGATCAAGACGCTGGCCGGCGTCTATCAGGGCGTTGAAGAGGTTCTCGTATCCATCGAAGGAGAGGGAACGATCTACTACACCACCGACGGCAGCCGCCCGACAGCATCCTCCAGGGTCTATACCGAACCGATCATCCTGAGATCAACAACCGTACTGAACGTAGCTGGCAGGCAGGCCGATGCTCTGATGAGCAGCGTGGCTACTTCCAGCTTTATTATTAATGAGAACAATCAGCTGCCCGTCGTTTCCCTTTCCCTTAGTCCCGGCCTGCTGAGCACCATGCATTCCCACCCCCATTCCACGGCGGAGTATCAGTGCAACGTCGAATTCTTTGAGGAAGGCGGCGGCTTCAACTCGCCCTGCTCGATCTCGATGTTCGGCGGCAATACCCGCAACCACGACAAGCATAGCTACTCGCTGCGCTTTGACGGCGATTACGGCGCCAGCGATCTGGTATATCCGGTATTCGACAACCGCGACAACACCGTCTATGACGCTCTGGTTCTGAGGACCGGTTCCAACGACTGGAACAAGGGCATCATCAGGGATGAACTGTGCACCTCGCTGGTCGATGACTATACCGATGTGACCGTGCTCAGCTACAAGACCTGCGTCGTGTACATCAACGGCCGCTACTGGGGCATCTACAACATCAGGGAGAAGTGTAACGCCAGCTTCATATCCGACCTCTACAACGTTTCCAAGGAGAACACCAACATCGTCCGCATCGACGGCGAAGTCAAGGCCGGATCGAGAACCGAGTGGCAGCAGATCGTCTCCTTCGCCAGAAGCCACGACCTCTCCGTGAAGGCCAATTATGACTGGATCTGCAGCAAGGTCGACATTCAGAATCTGGCCGATTACTGGATCTGCGAGATGTTCGTGGCCAATCCCGACGTCTACAACGTCCGTTACTTCTCCAACAGCGAGCTGGACGGCGGCAAGTGGAAGTACATCTACTATGACCTGGACTGCGGCTTCCGCAATTTCACGGTCAACTACTATACCAGGTATCTGGCCAATCCCTCCGGCATGACCGGATTCATCAACAACACCTATGACAACACCATTCCCCGTAAGCTGTTCGCCAACCGGGAATTCCAGCAGCTGTGGCTGGAAAGGCTGAACTATCACCTGCGCAACACCTTCTCCAAGGCGAACATGCAGAGCCGCTTCGATCAGCTGACCGGCTCGATCGAAAGCGAAGTTGCCCGTGACCGCGCCCGCTGGTCGGCAACCAGCCTGAAGGTCTACCGCAGCCACCTCAGCCAGATCCAGAAGTTCATCAACAACCGGCAGACCTACGTGCTCAATCAGACCAAAGCCTTCTTCAAGCTGAGCGACGCACGGATGAAGGAGATATTCGGCGACTTATGGTAGAATATCGTTATGAACTGAAGTTTCTGATCAGCCGGTTTACGGCTGACACCTTGAAGAAGCAACTCAGCCAGGTCATGCGGATGGACAGCCATTCGATCAGCGATGAGTATTCCTACGACATCCGTTCGCTGTACTTCGATGACCCCTACGGCAGCGCCCAGGACGACAAGCGGGACGGCAACGAATACCGTTCCAAGTACCGGATGCGCATCTACAACCACACCTATGCGACCATCAAGATGGAGTGCAAGCACAAGCACGGCAACATGACCATTAAGGAAGACTGTTCGATCAGCCGCAAGATGGCTGATGACATCATTGCCGGCCGCTATACGTCAATCGAAACGGAAAGAAAGTTTCTGAAGAAGTTTCTCGCCAACGCCCAGATCCGCATGCTCAGACCGGCGGTCGTCGTCGATTACCGGCGGACAGCCTTCACCTGTCCGGTCAGCAGCACCCGCATCACCTTTGATGAGGACATCCGGGCGGGAAGGTACAACCTGGACATCTTTGACCCCGACATCAACACCCTGCCGGTGTGCGATGAGGTGGTCATGGAAGTGAAGTGCGACGAATTCATTCCTGCTCACATCCTGGCGATCCTGAGCAGTTATCCCAAGCTGCGGCTGGCCGTATCCAAGTTCGCCGTCTGCAGCAGCGTTAAGTAAAGAGAGGTAGAGACCCATGTTTAGTATTGATTCACTTTGGAACGACTTTGTTGAACAGTTCACCGGACCGGTGACGGTCGACATGATCGTCATTTCCCTGCTGGTTGCCTTTGCCGGCGCCGTGTTCATTGTCATGATCTACAAGAAGACCTTCACAGGCATCGTCTACAACCGGACAACGGCTTTGACGCTGATCCTTCTGGCCATGGTAACGGCCATGATCATCAGGACCATCAACTCCAACCTCTCCCTTTCCCTGGGCATGGTCGGCGCTCTTTCCATCGTCCGTTTCCGCACGGCGATCAAGGAGCCGGTTGATACTGCCTTCATGTTCTGGGCCATCACCGTCGGCATCATGTCCGGCGCCGGCCTGTACATCATCACGATCGTCGGCTGCCTGCTGCTGGGATTGTTCTATTACCTAAGCTTCACCTATGTCTCCAAGGCTTCGGCCAAGTACCTGATGGTCATCATCTTTACCGACGGAGCCGAGAAGAGCATTCAGAAGGCTCTGGAGAAGATCAAGGACAAGAAACTCAAGAGCAAGTCCACGACCGTCAAGACCAAGAGGCTCAAGACCAGCAAGACCACCCCGAGCAACGATACCTGCGAACTGACCTACGAAGTAGTCTATGACAAGAATACGGAGGCGGTCATGAAGGAGATCCAGGAGATCCCCGGCGTCACCAGCATCAATCTGGTGACCTATACCAACGACTTCGGTCTGTAGACCGCGTCGTTCAGCCTTACGAAGACAGAGCTTCCGGATCCGGAAGCTTTTGTGTGGCCGACAACAGGGGCAATGGTATAATGAAAAAAAGAGGACTTAACCATGAAGAAACTTGAAGGATTTCAGCACGGCATCAACCTGGGCGGCTGGCTGTCGCAGTGTGATTACACGGAAGAGAGATACAGCACGTTCATCACCGAAAAGGACATTGAGAGAATAAGCAGCTGGGGACTTGACCACATCCGCATCCCCGTCGACTACAATCTGCTTGAAGACGAGCAGGGCAATTACCGGCAATCCGGCTTCGCTCATCTGAAAGACGGAACGGACTGGGCGCTCAGATATGGCCTGAACGTCATCATTGATCTTCATAAGACCTTCGGCTTCAGCTTTGACCTCAAGGAAGGCGAAGAAGGCTTCTTTGAGAATGAGGAATACCAGGAAAGATTCTACCGGCTGTGGGAAGAGATCGCCAGGCGCTTCGGAAGCCTGGGAGAGCGGGTAGCCTTCGAACTGCTTAACGAAGTGACGGATAAGGAATACTGCGAAAGCTGGAACACCATCGCTGACAGATGCGTGGAAAGGATCAGAAAGATTTGCCCGCAGACCAGAATCCTGATCGGCGGCTACTACAACAACAGCGTGGTTGCGGTAAAGGACCTGCGTAAGCCTCATGACGCAAATGTCGTCTATAACTTCCACTGTTACAACCCGCTAGTGTTTACCCATCAGGGTGCCTACTGGATCCCAGCCATGCCCCACGACTTCCGCATTGACATCGATGCGGA
>JAGAFL010000152.1:0-3305 GCA_017612595.1 Erysipelotrichaceae bacterium
ATGGTCATCGTGAAGGTGTTCATGATGGAGCCTAACAGGCCCAGCGGGATGGCCAGGGTGATGGCTTCATTGGTACTTAAACCGCCGGCCAGAGCCAGAGCCGTACCGAAGATTCCGCAGTAGCCGGAGTCCATGGGCAGGGCGCCGCCAGCCGAGATGACACCCAGGGTAATGATGTTGATGCTTGCACCGATGATGGTACCCTTGACCGGATCACCGAGTACGCAGCCTACGAACAGACCGGCGACCAGCGGACGGTCGATCGTAGCCCAGGTACCCATGGAGCCGAACGGCAGGGTTGACTGTGCAAACAGGAAGTAGATCGTAATAATTATTGCTTGCAGAACTGTCATTGTTTAATATCCTCCTGTTCTTTTTAAAGCAAACTCTTCAAATCTATCCTTGCGTCAGTGGGAACCATCTGCGCGATGACCGGCACGCCGGCTTCAACGATCTCACGCAGTTCGTCAACTTCCTGATCGGAAGCGTTGACGTTCTTGTTGAAGCGCTTGCGCCCCGGGCCACCGCCCATGTTTCCCAGATTGACTTCCTTGAATTCCACGCCCTCTCTTACGGCTGTTAAGATGGGGCCCGGAACCTTAGCCATGACAAATACCCGCTCATTTTCATGCTCGCCCTTCAGATACTCGATGGCGTCAGCGACCGTCAGAACCTTCATGTCGATGTTCTTGGGCGCCGCCGCGAATAAGATCCGCTTGGCGAAGGCATTGCCGGCACTCATGTCATCCATGATGACGATGGTATTCGGGTTGGCCAGCTTAAGCCATGAGGTGATGACCTGACCGTGGATCAGCCTTTCATCGATCCTCGTAAGTACGATGTTCTTCATTTTTTTCCAACTCCTTCTGCCGGTTAACTTGATGTAATCAATATCTGAATTATAATAAAGGTAACCGGTAACTGTTACTTACATTATATAAGATTTTTACCCCATATTTCCATCTGAGTACATTATGTAACGCCCGGCTTATTACGACAATAAGGCACATTTACGTTACCGGTTACTTTCCGGTAATTACCCCCCTGAGAGAAAAGAGGAACTGACCATGGAAACTGAATTCACCAAGAATGACTATGAAAGCCTGCGCTACGCCTGCACGGCCTTCTTCTCCCACAAGTGGCAGCTGTCGGTACTGACCTGCCTGTTTGACAGTCCCAAGCACTTCGGGGAGATCCTGCGCCAGAATCCCGGCATTTCCAAGAAGGTCCTGTCCGCCAACCTGCGCAAGCTGGAAAGCAAGGGTGTCATTTCCCGCCACAGCTATACCGAAGGAGCCGTCATGAGGGTGGAATACTCCCTGACCCCCCAGGGCGAGCAGCTCCGGGGCATCCTTAAGGAACTGACCCAATGGGGAGCGGAAAACCGGGAGAAAATCACTACCGGAAACTGAAAACTGTTTTGACGCAAAGCATGCATGATCTCCATATTCAGTCACAGTAAAGCCGGCCTTCACAGGCCGGCTTCATCAGTTCAATGCTTTTTACCTTAACCCTTGATGCCGCCGCGGGACATGCCGGAGATGATGTACTTCCGGGTAAACAGGAAGACGATGATCATCGGCAGAACGATGATGGTGGCCGCGGCCATCATTCTTTCATTGCGCTGGCCGCCTTCGGTCATGAAGATGTAAAGGCCGAAGGGCAGGGTGCGGACTTCCTTGGAGTTGGTGGCGATCATCGGCCACATGAAGGAGTTCCAGGTAGCGATCGAGTTCAATAAGATGATGGTTGCCAGGGAGCTCTTGGCCATCGGCACCATGACTCTCCAGAGATACTTCCAGTCGGAGCAGCCGTCGACCTTGGCGGCCTGATACAGGGAATCAGGCACGCTGTCGAAGAAGCCCTTCAGAATGTAGGTATAGAAGATGCTGGAGGTAAAGGGGATGATCAGCGCCCACAGGGTGTCATGCAGCTTCCAGCCGACGATGGTGCGGTAGTTGGTGATGATGATCATCTCATAGGGAACCATCATCAGCGAGATCAGCAATGCGAAGATCGTATTGCGTCCCGGGAAACGCAGCCTTGAGAAGGCATAGGAAGCCAGAATGGTCGTAAAGGTGCAGGTGGTAATGCAGCCTAACAGCGCCAGAAGGGAGTTGCGGAAGTAGATCGCAAACGGCGCGGTCTTGAAGGCATAGATGAAGTTTTCCATGTTCAGCCAGTTGCCCGGTACCAGTAAGGGCGGCAGCTTGTTGACTTCGCTGACGGTCTTCAGGGCGCCGGTGATCATCCAGTAGAACGGGAACAGGGCGATGACGGAACCCAGAAACAGCACGACATACATCAGCACGCGGCCGAAGGTGAACCGTTCATGGTATACTCTCTTCTTTTTCTTTTCAGTCATCTTCAGTTCCCCCTTTCTCTGTTGGACCAGGCGTTTACGGCGCGCTGCAGCATCGTAAAGGTGAAGACGGTCACTAACAGGATGACCGCGGCCGCCGCGGCGTAGCCGTACTTCGGCGGGGTCAGAACGCGGAATTCATAGTAGATGTAGTACACGACGGTGTACAGGTTATAAGCCACTCCCGGTCCGGAGAACAGCGGGAAGAGTTCGTGGAACATCTTGAAGGTGGAGATGCTGTTGATGATGACCACCAGCATGATCGTCGGAGCCAGCAGGGGCACCGTGATCCGGAAGAATATTCTCAATGTCTTGGCGCCGTCGACCTTGGCCGCCGTGTAGTACAGCGGGTCGATGTTCTGTAAGCCTGACAGTAACAGGATGATGGTATTGGGCAAAATCGACCAGATGCCGAAGATGACCAGGGCATAGAAGTTGCTGCCGGGATCACCAAGCCACTTCAGCCCGTCAATGCCCAGAAAGGACAGGAAGTAGTTGAGAATGCCGTACTTGTCGTTGAACATGAAGCGCCAGGCCAGACCAACGGCCAGCGATGAGGTTACCATCGGCAGGAAGTAGGCGGTCTGGAAGAAGCCCTGGAAGCGGACGCGCTGGTTCAGCAGGGTGGCCAGCACCACGGCGATGGCCGTGGAGATGGGGACCACGAAGAGCACGTACTTGACGGTGTTGCCCAGACCCTGGCGGAACAGCGGATCGGAAACGACCTTCTGGTAGTTTCCCAGGCCGACGGAATCAAAGGCGCCGGTCAGATGCTTGTAGTTTTCCAGAAAGGACATCCTGATGACGTTGACGATCGGGTAGATCGTGAAGATCGTTACCGAGATGATGAACGGCAGCAGGTAAAGCAGCGGCTTTATCCTTTCGCTGAATGGTCTTTTTCTCATAAGTAACGTTCTCCTGTTTCGCGGTCAAAGACGAAGAC
>JAGAFL010000153.1:0-6801 GCA_017612595.1 Erysipelotrichaceae bacterium
ACCGGCGGCGACAAGAACCTGCTGATGCAGGACATCATTGATGGCGTTGAATATGGGAGAAAGCAGGATATGTATGTCCTGATCGACTGGCACATCCTTTCCGACGGCAATCCCAACAAATACATCGAAGAGGCAAAGATCTTCTTTGATGAGGTCTCAAAGAAGTGTGCCAAGGCGGAAAACGTCATCTATGAGATCTGCAATGAGCCCAACAAGTGCAGCTGGGACGACATCAAGGCATATGCCGATGTGATCATTCCGATCATCCGGGCCAATGACCCGAAGTCGCTGATCATCGTGGGCACTCCCAATTGGTCGCAGGACGTTGACGTGGCGGCTCAGGATCCGCTGAACTATGACAACATCATGTACACCCTGCATTTCTATTCGGCGACTCATAAGCAGGAACTGCGCGACAAGGCCAGGTCAGCCATGAGCCGGAACCTGCCGCTGTTTGTGACCGAATTCGGCATTACGGCATCCTCCGGCGGTTTCCCGGTAGACGAAGATGAAGCCAATGTCTGGATCGACTTCCTGGAAGAAAACGGCATCAGCTACGTGATGTGGAACTTCGCCAGAACGGGCGAACCGTGCGCGGCCTTGAATTTTGCTTCGTTGAAGACCAAGGATTTGACGGAGGAGGATCTGTCGAGAGCCGGGCTGTGGCTGAAGCAGACCATCGCCAGCCGATCAGAAAAGTGATGGAACACGAAGAGTACTGAGCCGATATAAAAAGTAAATGATCATGGAAGCGGAGAATCACCCGCTTCCTTTTGTTTTGAGACAATGTTGACACCATATATGGTGTCATAATACAATGGCTATGGTGAGAAAAGATGTCAAAATGGGATAAACTGCTTAACAGAATGCTGAGTCTGTCAAATGACCTTCGCTTTGAAGAATTGCGGAAAGTGCTGGAATCCTATGGATATGTAATGTTTAAGCCAAAAGGCGGAAGCAGTCATTGCACCTTCAGAAAACAGCAGCGAAATCCCATTACCATTCCAAAACACCAGCCCATAAAGAAAGCCTATGTTGAAATGGTTAAGAAAGTGATTGAGGAGGCGGAAGAAAATGAAAACAGTTCAGCAGTACATGGAAATGCCGTACAGAATGGAAATAATCCCGGACGCAGATGAAGGCGGCTATGTCGTATCCTATCCTGATCTGCCGGGTTGTCTGTCAACCGGAGAAACCATTGAGGAAGCAATTCGAAACGGGGAGGATGCCAAACTGGCCTGGCTCAGCGCTGCAGCTGAGCAGGGGCTGCCAATTAACGAGCCTCAGCAGCTGCAGTCGTATTCAGGCCAGTTCAAACTGAGAATTCCGAAAAGTCTGCACAGACAGCTTGCCGAGCAGGCCAGCAGGGAAGGCATCAGCATGAATCAGTATTGCGTGTACCTGCTGTCAAGAAACGCCGGCATCTGAGGCCGTAATTATAGATTAATAAACATAATAATAGAAAATAAACAGCATATAACAGTTGACAACAGTTATATGCTGTTATATACTGTTTACGAGGTTGGTAAATATGCGCATTATTATAAACAACAGCTCAATGGTACCCATCTATGAACAGGTGGTATCGCAGATCAAAAACGCCATCATCACCGGACAGCTTCAGGACGCTGAAGCGCTGCCTTCGGTCAGAGCGCTGGCGGCGGATCTGAAGATCAGCTCTCTGACGGTCAAGAAAGCCTACGACTTTCTGGAAGAGGAAGGCTTCATAACCACCGTCCA
This sequence comes from Erysipelotrichaceae bacterium, assembly GCA_017612595.1. Lineage (GTDB taxonomy): Bacteria > Bacillota_I > Bacilli_A > Erysipelotrichales > Erysipelotrichaceae > UBA1783. The sequence continues at coordinate 1,741 of JAGAFL010000153.1, forward strand.
CGGCAAGGGCAGCTATGTCAACGCTGCCGACCGGCAGCTGGCTGCTGAAGCCAGAAGAAAGAGTCTGGAAGAAGAACTTTCAATGGTCATCGACAAGGCTCTGGCCGGGGGACTGACAAAGGAAGAAATCAGAGAAATGACGGAAATCATTCTGGAGGATTAACAATGGTAAGAATCGAAAACCTCGTAAAGAACTATAAAGACTTCAGTCTGAACATCTCCCTGTCCCTTCCCGAAGGAAGAGTCAGCGGACTGGTAGGAAGAAACGGTGCCGGCAAGACTACGACCATCAAGGCCATTCTGGGGCTGATCAGCATCGACGGCGGTACGGTCGAAGTCTTCGGCAAGAGCTCCCGGCAATTAACCGGCAGGGATAAGGAAAAAATCGGCGTTGCCCTTTCCGACTCTGCCTTCTCCAACTATCTGACTGGGGAAAACATCATCGGCATTCTCAAAAACATGTATGCTGACTTTGAGGAAGAGCGCTTCAGAAAGCTGTGCACCACCCTGGCTCTGCCGCTCAATAAGCCGCTTAAGGAATTCTCCACCGGCATGAAGGCCAAGCTCAGAGTCATCGTTGCCATTACCCATAAGGCCAGGCTGCTGATCATGGATGAGCCGACATCCGGACTGGACGTGGAAGCCCGCAACGAAGTGCTTGATGTACTGCGGAACTATCTGGCGGAAAACGAAGACTGCTCGATCATCATTTCCTCGCACATTTCCAGCGATCTGGAAAGCATGTGCGACGACATTTATCTTATTAATGACGGAAAGATCATTCTGCATGAAGACACCGATAAACTGCTGGACAGGTACGGCGTGCTGAAGGTCGATGAGGAAACCTTTAAATCCATTGACCGCAGCCACATCATCGCCAGCCGCGGGGAGCGGTTCGGCTACAGCCTGTTTACCGACGAAAAGCAGTACTATAAGGAAAACTATCCGGCGCTGGTCGTCGAAAACGGCAGCATCGATGATCTCATCCTGATCATGGCAGGAGGTGAAAGACTGTGAAAGGCTTGATCGTAAAGGACCTGTGTCTCAATTTCCGCAACAGCAGGACCATCCTGATGTATCTGATCATCTGCGTCGTCATGGGTTTCTCCATGGACGGTTCCTTCATCATCGGCTACGCTGCGATGCTGTTCGGTATCATGGCGGTGGGAACCATCAGCTATGACGAACTGGACAACGGTCTGCCGTTTCTGATGTCTCTGCCGGTCGACCGCCGAAGCTATGTGGCGGAGAAGTTCATCTACAGCCTGATCATGGAAGCGGCGGGAACGCTGTTCGGCGTAGCCGTCTATGTCGTCTGCTCGCTGATCAGGGGTCAGCCGGTCGATCTGATCAGCTCACTGCCCTACGTATTGGCCATCATGGCAGTCATGACCCTGATCGTTTCCGGCATGATCGTCATCGAACTCAAGTTCGGAGCGGAAAAGAGCCGGCTGGCCATGCTGGTGATCTATGGCGCCATCGCTGTAGTAATGCTTGCTCTCAGCAAGATTCCCGGCGGCTCTGAGCTGCTGGAGAAAGCCGTCGATCTGCTGGAAAGCGCCTCACCGGCGGTTGTGGCAGGAGTCATGATAATTATCGTCGCGATGCTTGATCTTCTGCTGTATTTCCTGGCAGTAAGGATCATGAAGAAAAAGGAGTTCTAAAGAAAAGACTGAAAAGAGCAGCTCAGGGCTGCTCTTTTCGTTATGAAGTTTTTCAGGAGGAGAAAAATCTTAATCAGGAAAGCAGAACGTCGTCGCTCTCCAGTTTCTGGTCGGAAAGTGAATTGAAGCGGTCGATCAGCTGCTGCTTGGTCAGCTGCTTCTTTTCCTCACCCGCGATGTCCAGAATGATCCGGCCTTCATTCATCATGATCAGCCGGTTGCCGTAATCGATGGCATCCTGCATGTTGTGGGTGATCATCAGGGTGGTCAGGCTGTCCTTGCTGACAAGTTCATCAGTCAGTTTCAGCACCTTGTCGGCGGTAGCCGGGTCCAGGGCGGCGGTGTGCTCGTCCAGTAACAGCAGCCGCGGCTTCCTGATGGTTGCCATCAGCAGGGTAAGCGCCTGGCGCTGGCCGCCGGAGAGCAGTCCGACCTTGGTGGTCAGCCGGCTTTCCAGGCCCAGATTCAGGGGCTTGAGCATCTCGACATATCCGGCCCGTTCCGAGCGGGTAATGCCGGGAAGCAGCCGTCTTCTTTCGCCTCTGCGGCTGGCCAGGGCGAGGTTTTCCTCGATCCACATGTCGGCCGCCGTTCCCATCAGCGGATCCTGGAAGACCCGGCCGATGTACTTGGCCCGCTTGTGCTCGGGCAGCCGGCTGATGTCGATGCCGTCGATCTCGATCTTTCCGGAGTCGATCAGCCAGGTTCCGGCGATGGCGTTGAGCAAAGTACTCTTGCCGGCGCCGTTGGAACCGATGACGGTGACGAAGTCGCCGTCATTGAGCGTCAGCGACAGGCCGTCGATGGCTGTCTTTTCATTTACCGTTCCCCTGTTGAAGGTCTTGCTGATGTTATTGATCTTAAGCATGGGAATCAGCAGCTCCTTTCCGGAAGTTGGGAATGGCCAGGAAGATGGCCACGATGATGGCGGTGAACAGCTTCAGGTCGTTGGAATCAACGCGCATCCACAGGATCAGCACCATGATCAGGTAATAGATGACGCCGCCGAGAATGACGAAGGTCAGACGCAGCCAGAAGCTGCTTTGCCTGCTGAAGAAGATGTCGCAGAGCACTTCGCCGATGATGATGGCAGCCAGGCCGGTTACGATGGCCCCGCGCCCCTGGTTGACATCGGCAAAGCCCTGATACTGGGACATCAGTGCCCCGGCAAAGGCAACGAGCCCGTTGCACAGCGCCAGACCGATCAGTGTGGTCGTGGCGGTGCTGATGCCGTTGCTCTTGGCCATGGCGGAGTTGTTCCCCGTAGCTCTGATCGAACTGCCCTGCTCGGTGCCGAAGTACCAGTAGAGGACAGCGATCAGAATCAGGGAAATCAGCGCGCCGATCAGGATGGTCCGGTTTACATAGCGGACATTGATCAGCAGCGGGAACTTATCAACGCTTATCGACTTCAGTGCTGAGCCCTGCATGATCCGCAGGTTAACGGAGTAGAGACCTATCTGAACAAGAATGGAGGAAAGAATGATGGGTATGTTCAGCTTGGTGTGAAGCAGACCGGTGACCGTTCCGCAGAGCAGTCCCACGGCAAAGGCGCAGATAAGTGAAACGTATGGATTGACACCGTTCAGCATCAGCATGATGCTGACGGCTCCGCCGGTAGCGAAGGAACCGTCTACGGTGAGATCGGAGACTTTAAGTACCCGGAAGGTAATGTAGATGCCCAGCGCCATGATTCCGTACAGGATACCGATGGCGACGCCTCCGGGCAATCGGGCAATCAAGCTGCTCAGTGTCATGGCTTTTCCTGCCTAGTCCATCTCCACATAGCCTTCCGGCACGGTGATGTTGAACTTTTCACAGAGAGCCTTGTTGTATTTGTAGGTCGGATTATCGAAGTACTGAACGGGCATGGTTGCCACAGTCGCCTTGCCTAACAGAATGTCAGCGGCCATCTTTCCGGTCTGGAAGCCGAGCTGGTAGTAGTCAATGGTCAGGGTGGCGATGCCGCAGCCTGAACAGATGCCTTCTTCGCCGGCGATTACCGGAATGTTGTTGTTGAGGATGATGCCGCCGATCAGCTCGGCGCAGTTGGCAGCCGTGTTGTCAGTGGGAATGTACAGAGCGTCGCATTCGCTGCAGGCCTGGGTGGTAACCAGAGAGACGTCAGCGGATGATGAGAATGAGAACAGTTTTACCGTCAGACCGTGAGCTTCCAGGTAATCCTTGACAACGCCGACCTGGAACAGGGAGTTGGGTTCGCCTGAGCAGTACAGCAGACCGATGGTCCTGGCGTCCGGCAGCAGATCCAGGAACATCTGGGCCTGCTTGTCCAGCGGAGCCAGATCGGAAGTGCCGGAGACGTTGATGCCGGTCACGTCAGTGAAGTCGCTCAGTTCCAGAGCTACGCCGTAGGATGAGATGGAAGTTCCCAGGATGGGAATGGTGTTGGTGGAGGCGGCTGCGGCCTGCAAGGCCGGAGTCGCGTTGGCCATGATCAGGTCTACGCCGTCAGTGACGAAGCCGTTGCAGATGACGGTACAGGTTGCCGGGTCGCCGGCGCCGTTGCCGTCCAGGAATCTGACGCTGTCGCCGATGGCTTCAACCAGGGCGTCCTTGAAGCCCTGCGTGGCGGAATCGAGAGCCGGGTGCTGAACCAGCTGGCAGATGCCGACGGTAAACGTGCCGTCTTCAGGCTCGGGCTGGCTGCAGCCGGCCATGGTCATAATCATTAACAGTGATAAGAGAATAGCGGTTAGTTTTTTCATTTGTTTCCCCTCCGAAATCAAAGGCTGCCTGTTGGCAGCCGCATAGATTAAACTTTACTGAATACACGCCAACGCAAAACGATTACTTTTTCCGGTAATTGAAGAAGAAATAAAAGTAAACGTAATAGCGTGAATTCTTCATAATCAGTTTCCCTTCTACCTGTATTCTAAACCTTATTGAAAATATGTCAACACAAAAACATGAAAATTTTCATCATTATTGAAAAAGGGCTGAAAGAAACGGCGGATAAACGGGCTGTGTTATAATATAGACAGAAAAAGAGAGGTATATCATATGTTCACATTCTGGGGTGACGGAAGTGACGGCGCCAGGGAACTGGTCGACCAGATCATCGTCAGAAGCACGGAAAACTTCAACTGGACTTTCATCTTCATTCTGTCTGTCGTCTTCTATGTCTACTGGGACAACATGCAGAAGAAGGAATACAAGGTCATCGCAGCCGGTCTGGCTACCTATGGCGTCCACTGGCTTTATGAGATCGCCAATGCCGTCATCGCCCATGTATGGGGATACCCCCTGTGGTCCGTAAGCAACGCTTCCACGACCTTCATCATCCTGATCGGCGTCTGCTGGGAACTGAGCATGATGTTCTCGCTGTCGGGCATGATCTGTTACAAGATGCTGCCGGAAGATAAGAGCACCAAATACT
>JAGAFL010000154.1:0-4227 GCA_017612595.1 Erysipelotrichaceae bacterium
AGAAAAGACGGTCAGAAAAGCCCGGCTGTACATCACCGCCTGCGGTCTCTATGAAGCTGAAATTGGCGGAAGGAGAGTCGGGGACTTCGTGATGGCCCCAGGCTATACTGACTACCGTAAGAGAGTGCAGTATCAGACCTATGACGTGACCGGCATGCTGAAGGCTGGTGACAATGAAATCATCGTGCAGCTGGCGGATGGCTGGTATCGCGGCAGCTGCGGCGCCTTTGGCCGGACCTGCCAGTACGGAACGCAGACCAAGTTGCTGGCTCAGTTGGAGATCACCTTTGAAGACGGCAGCTTGCAGACCGTCATCAGCGATGACAGCTGGCAGTGGTCCAATGACGGACCCATCCGCTTCGCTGATAACAAGGACGGCGAAATCGTCGACGCCCGTCTGACGCCGTCTTATTCTGGAAAGGCGAAGCTGACCTCTCATAATGTCATCCCTTTCGCCTCCAACAATGTACCGGTAAAAGAGCATGAACGCTTTCATCCGGTAATTACCACTTCGTCTAACGGCAATAAGTTACTGGACTTTGGCCAGAACCTGGCCGGCTATGTCCAGTTCAGAGTCAATGCCAAAGCCGGACTGAGGCTGATTTGGCGCTTTGGCGAAATGCTGGATGAAGAGGGCAATCTGACCCAGAAGAACATCCAGCTGACCAGGAAGAACAAGACCACCCCTCTGCAGAAGATCGAATACACCTGTAAAGAGGGACTGAATGAATACAGAACCAGATTCGCCGTCTTCGGCTTCCAATATGCCGAGGTCGAGGGCGACGTCGAACTGGATCCGGAAGACATCACTTCCATTGCCGTCTACTCCGATCTGGAACGTACCGGCGAATTCAAATCATCAAATGAACTGCTGAACCGTTTCTTTGAGGCCACGCTGTGGTCAGCGAAGTCAAACCATCTGGACATCCCTACCGACTGTCCGACCCGTGAGCGTCATGGCTGGACCGGTGACGCCCAGCTGTTCTTCAGGACAGCGGCTTACCTGTTCGACTTCGCTCCCTTCGCCCGCAAGTATCTCAGTGATGTCTACGACTGGCAGAGGAATAACGGCAGACTGCCCCATATTGCCCCTGACGGCGGCGCTGACTTCTACATGTGGACGATGAACGGCTCGGTAGGCTGGTCGGATGTCGGCGTGCTGATTCCCTGGCGCTACGCGGCCATCTATCAGGATGATGAGATCCTGAAACAGTACTATGAAGGCATGGCCAGATATGCCCGCTTCATGGAAAGACGCGTCGGCAAGACCACGCCCATCTTCTCCGAGAAGATCAGGCTGAGCGGTGAAGCCGGGAAGTATATGGTCAACATGGGTCAGAGTTATGGCGAGTGGGCCGAACCCACCGATGTCGGCGGCGGCTTTGACTGGCACGACTTCGTCAATCCCCATCCCGAGGTCTCCACGGCTTACACCAGCCATGTCATGAACCTGATGGTTCAGATCGCGGAAAGGCTTGGCCATCATAAGGACGCCGAGGAGTTCCGCCATTACAGCGAAGGCTGTAAGGAAGCTTATCGGCAGCTGGTAAAGACGGAAGCCTACAGTCTGGACACCGACCGGCAGGCCCGGCTGGTGCGTCCGCTATACATGGACCTACTGGATGATAGGCAGAGTGAATATGCCCGCAAGCGGCTGATTCAGGCGCTGGAAAATTACGGTTGGAGACTGGGAACCGGGTTCCTGTCCACCCCGCTGATTCTCTATGTTCTGGCTTCATACGATACTGAGGCGGCTTACCGGCTGCTGGAAAACACCGAGATTCCAGGCTGGCTGTCGATGCCCAAGGCCGGCGCCACCACGATCTGGGAAGACTGGGACGGACCCAACGGCACTCAGGGCGGCATCGCTTCACTGAATCACTACTCCAAGGGCGCTGTCGTTGAATGGCTGTTCAGTTCGATGTGCGGCATCAATGTGGGAAGTGAAAACCACTTTGTGATCAAGCCGTTACCGGGCGGCAACCTGACCCACGCCTCAGCCAGCTATACCAGTATCTACGGAACGGTGAAATCCAGCTGGAATAAAAAAACTGACTGCTACGAGTATACGGTGGAAATACCGACCAACTGCACCGCTGAGGTGATCCTGCCCGATGGCCGGACCTTCACGCAGACAGCCGGTAAGACAACATATTAGAAATGAAACGCATGATAGCGATGCGGAAAGGATAATGATCATGGATATCAAGGCAATTCTGAAGAAAATGACTCTGGAAGAGAAGATTCAGCTGTGCGCCGGCATCAACTTCTGGGAGACCAAGGGTTACGAGCAGTACGGCATCCCCTCCTTCTTCATGTGCGACGGCCCTTCCGGCCTGCGCAAGCAGGAACTGGGCATGACCGACATGCTGGGAGTCAACAACTCCCTGCCCTCAACCTGTTTCCCGGCGGCCGTCACCACGGCCAACAGTTGGGATGAGGATCTGCTTTACCGCATCGGTGAGGCCATCGGTCAGGAGGCTCGCGACCAGAAAGTCTCAGTCGTGCTTGGTCCCGGCGTCAACATCAAGAGAAATCCGCTGTGCGGAAGAAACTTCGAATACTTCTCCGAAGATCCTCTGCAGGCTGGAAAGAGCGCCGCTCAGTTCATCAAGGGCCTGCAGTCGATGAAGGTGGGCTGCTCACTGAAGCATTTCGCCTGCAACTCCCAGGAGAGAGCCCGTTTCACTTCTGACGGTGTCATTGATGAAAGGACTCTGAGGGAAATCTACCTCAAAGCCTTTGAGATCGCGGTAAAGGAAGCTGATCCGGCAACGGTCATGAGTTCCTATCCCAAGGTCAACGGCGTTCACGCCAGTGACAATAAGAAACTATTAACTGACATTCTGAGAGATGAATGGGGATTTATGGGCCTTGTCATGACCGACTGGGGCGGAATGAACGACCGCATCGAGGCCTTTAAGGCCGGCAACGACCTGATGATGCCCGGCGGCAGTGACTACATGGAAAAGGACGTCGCTGATGCCGTTCGCAGCGGAAAGCTCTCCGAAGAGGATGTCGATCGCTGCGCCGCCAGAATAATCGAAAGAGCCCTTAAAGCCGCTGAGGTTCTTAAGGAAGAGTATAAGGCTGATTATCAGAAGCACCATCAGCTGGCTGTCGAAGCAGCTGAAAAAGGTGCCGTGCTGTTAAAGAATAATGACCACCTGCTTCCGCTCAGGAAGGAGCAGAAACTGCTGATCGTCGGCGACATGGCTAAGAACGTGCGCTATCAGGGCGCCGGCAGCAGCCACATCAACCCGGTCAGGCTGGAACAGCCAATTGATTATCTGAGTGATTACCAGTACGCTCAGGGCTGTGACAATCATGGCGACACCAATGATGGTTTACTGAAGGAACTTGCCGAAAAGGCAAAACAGGCAGACGCCGTTGTCGTTTTTGCCGGTCTGCCGGACCGTTATGAGTCCGAAGGCTTTGACCGCGATGACATGAAGATGCCTGATGGTCATGTGAAGATGATCGAACCCGCGGCTAAGTCCAATGAGAACACCGTGGTCGTGCTGTTATGCGGCAGTCCGGTGGAATGCCCATGGGCCGATCAGGTCAAGAGCATCCTCTACATGGGTCTCTCCGGTCAAGGTGCCGGCAAGGCCATCAGCGACCTGCTGTTCGGTGAGGTCAGTCCTTCCGGCAAAACGTCAGAGAGCTGGCCGTACCGCTATGAGGATGTCATTTCCGCTCCCTACTACACCAAGAGCGATGATGCCCTCTACCTCGAGAGTATCTACGTCGGCTACCGCTATTACGATAAGGCCAACGCTGAGGTCAGATGGCCCTATGGTCACGGCCTGAGCTATGCGGACTTCAAACTCGAAGACTTCGAGGTGAAGAATGACGAAGTGACCCTGAAGGTCACCAACACCGGCAAGGTGTATGGCGGCCAGGTCATTCAGCTCTACGTCGGTCAGAACGGCGAAAACCTGTTCCGCCCGGTCAGAGAACTGAGACACTTCACCAAGGTCTATTTGAAACCCAGTGAGTCACAGAAGGTCAGCTTCAAACTTGATGACAGCGACTTCAGCCTCTGGAATGACGGCCTTAAGAAGATCGCTGGCAGCTACCGTATTGAAGTGGGCACCTCCAGCCGCGACATCGCCTTCCGCAAGGACATCGAAATCGACGGTGAGAAGATCAATGTTCCGCAATGGCAGAAGAACAGCTGGTATCAGACTCTGAGCGGTCAGCCTCAGCTGCAGCAGTTTGAAA
>JAGAFL010000017.1:0-4749 GCA_017612595.1 Erysipelotrichaceae bacterium
GAACTGCATCAACCATGATTCCAGCGCCATCATCGCCACCGAAAACGACGACAACAAGCGCATCACCGTTGATGATGTCAAGAGCATGAGAGAGCGCATCGGCGACTTCCCGATCATCGTCGGCGCCGGCGTCAAGCCGGAGAACGTCATCGGTTACTTTGAGGCCGGTGCCAACGCCGTCATCGTCGGCCGCGGCTTCAAGACCGGTGAACGGGTCGACGCCAAACTGGTCACCGATTTCATGAAGATCGTTCACGAGCATTACAATTAAAACCGCGTATTAGGCAAAAAAGAAAACAACCCCCTGAATCTGTAAGTGTGTTCAGGGGGCTGTTTTTGAAATGAGAATCGTTTGTCATTGTTTCTGCAGAACCTCCATGTAATCTCTGACGCTCTGTTCTACGCCGATGATTCTGGCCATGCTGATGAGTTCCCTTTGTTTGAAATGGCCGTCGAAGTATCGCTGAAGTGCTTGAGTATATAATTGTTTATCGACATTACGTTTTCCCTTTATGAGATCACAGATGCAGCGCTCTTTACTGTAGGCGGCCACTTCATAGCCCTGGGGAGTCAGGACTGTCTCAACTCCTGCCAGAAAAATGTCGCCTTTTACATAATGAAACCGAAGTCTCTCGTTGGAATCCGCAATTCGGCTGACATTGTATCCCTGGGGAACGGTGATATCGATGATTCCCGGAACCCTGTCGGTAAGATCGTGAAAGAACAGTGCGGTACCATAAGAATAGATGAGCTTGGCGCTCCTTTTCTGAATAACCGCGAATTCATCCGGCTCCTCGCCGCGGACGGAATAAATACCGCGGGCTTCACGTATCAGCAATCCTGAATCTACCAGTTCTGAAATGTAAACCCTGCTGTTACCAAGTTTTTCTATCTCGCTGGATTTAATTAATCCTCCTTTGTCTTCAGCTGTCTTTATTATCCTGTCCAATTTATCACTCATGGGCATCACCTCACAAACGCACTTTAATTATAGAATATTAAAGAACGTTTGTAAATATCTGCACATGCATTCAGTACTGCTAAACATCACTCTGAAATCAGGACTTTTTCGCCATGTGAACCATTATCAATCAAATAAAGGCGCCTGTGGCGCCTTTATTGTGTTATAATGACCGGTCCTTCAGTTATCAGTTATTGATTCGCCAGTTGATTCTGCCGATTGTCCGGTCAATATCATTGGCTTTCTTCAGGACATCGTTGATCTTTTTTTCGTTTTGCTGAAGCTGACTGCTGATGATGGCGGTCTGCTGCTGCAGCTGAGCGATGTTTTCTTCCGCTTTTTTGCGGTGCTGTTCCTCAAACAGCAGGTTGACGGCTTCCTTCAGGCTGTTAGCCCGGCGGTCCTCAAAGTAGCCGATCAGGGTATTGACGGTCTTGAGATTCTTCAGCCGGCTGCTCAGGGTATCATCTTCCTCCAGCTGCCTTCGGGCTGCTGCGAGCTTTTCCTGAAGCGTGCTCAGCTGCTTTTTGGCGCTGTCAACGGCGCCGGCGATCTCTGCCTTCTCATTCACTTCCAGTTCATGACGCTGAGCCTGGAAATGTTCGTAGTACTCCTTCCGCAGCTGCTCATCGCGCTGGCGGTATTCTTCCGTGGCTTTCCGGTATTCTTCCATCCTGGCGCGGTAGCCGGCGCCCAGCTTGATCACGGCTTCCGGCTTGACCGGCTGCGGTCCCAGCCGGGAGGTGACGAAGTTCTCCAGGTTTTCCGCGTCAAAACTTTCCAGTGCTGTTGGCTTGAGCGCCTTGGCGGTCTTGAGCGCTTTTCTGGCTTCTTCGGTTTCCGTCTTCAACTGTCCGACCAGTTCGAACCGGTCTTTCAGCTGCTGCAACGCTGACAGATCTTCGTTTTTCTTCACGGTGATCAGCCTCCTTTCCCGGGGATACAGTAAGGGCAGCCGCCAAGCAGCTGCCCGTTTTCTCTGTCTTTTCTTTACTTCCAGAGCTGGAAGGGGTAGATGCCCTGGTTCTTGTATTCCAGGATCTTTTCGGTGACCATCGGCTTGTCCTGCGGATAGGTGACACCGAACCATTCGGCGCTGGAGCTCATGACCTTGACCTTGATCTCGCCCTTTTTGATCAGGGAGGCGACGGAGGTCGGGATTACCAGTTCGCTCTTGGGGACGTCGACCTTCTCAGCCAAAAACTCAGCGAATTCACGCTCAAACAGCGGGAAGACGGCCGGGGTCATGCCCCAGTAGTTCATTGAAACAACGCCGTCGACCAGTTCGGTCTCATTGCCTTCTTCATCAACGGAATAGGGCTTGCCGTCTTTGCGGATGATCTTCTGAGTCTCGACGATCTGGGTCAGATAACCGTCCTCGGTCTCGCAGATGCCTCTGGTGACCGAACCGTTGTCGGTCAGGGTCTTGGTCAGCTGATAGCCGACCATGCCGTAGGTATCGTCGGTAACTTCGTTCTTCAGGAAGTCATACATGATGCGGTAGGACTCCGGTCCGTAGAAGTCGTCGGCGTTGATGACCATGAAGGGCTCATCAACGACATGGCGGGTAGCCAGTACGGCCTGAACCGTGCCCCAGGGTTTGGTTCTGTCTGCCGGACACTTGAAGTCGCCGGGCAGGTCATTGATGTCCTGGTGGGCATAGACAACGTCCATGTAGCCTCTCAGCTTGCCGGCGATCTGCTGTTCGAAGAGATCTTCGTGTTCTTTTCTGATGATCAGCACCAGCTTGCGGAAGCCGGCCTTATAGGCGTCATAGATGGAGAAATCGATGATGCTTTCGCCGTTGTTGCCGACGGTATCGACCTGCTTGAGGCCGCCATAGCGGGAGCCCAGTCCGGCTGCCAGAATTACTAATGCGGGTTCTTTCATATTATTCATACACCTCTTTTTTACACTTTCAATTTTACTGAATATCCCCCCTTTTTACAATAACAAACGCTTGCATAAACCGGCCTTAACCGATAGAATATGTATAGACAAAAGGGAAGGAGTCAGCTGTAATGAAGAGAATTAGCAAGGCTGATTTAACTGTCCATATCCCGGGGGTATCCGGCCACCTGATGGTGGTTGTTTTAAACCTTGAAATGACTGAGATGCTTTGATTTTTTCGGAGCGTCTTTTATTTACTTTTTGAAAGGAATGATGGAAATGAATCGGAATGAAAGAGCCTTCATCGAAGGGGCCACATCCGGCGACGTCAACGTTGTCCAGACCGGCCTGAATGAAGGAGTCAGCATTGAAACCCGCAATCAGGACGGCAAGACGGCCCTGATGACCGCCAGCAAGCGCGGAAGACTGCAGGTAATGAGACTGCTGCTGGAAGCCGGGGCTGAAGTTAATGCCCGGGACCATGACAACGATACCGCCATCATGGGCGCGGCCAAGAAAGGCCACAATGAAGCCGTGCAGATGCTCATTGAGGCCGGCGCTGATGTCAACGCCCTGGACAACGACAGCCGCAACGCCCTGATGAGAGCTAGCCATAACGGCTGTGAGGAAGTAGTGGAAACGCTGATCAGTCGCGGAGCTGAGATCGACGTCCAGGACAGCAAGGGCAGAACCGCTCTGATGGAAGCATGTTCTTGTGGAAATCTGGCCGTAGTTGATGTATTATTATCACGTGGTGCAGATGTGAATCTGCAGGATGCGATGGGCACCACGGCCCTGATGAGAGCAGCGTACGGCGGCTATGACGGGCTGGTGGAGATGCTGCTGGAAAAGGGCGCCGATCCGTCGATCACCGACCGGTCCGGTAAGAAGGCCGGCGACTACTATGTCGTAAGAAACAGTAATGAACAACTGATAAAGAAGTTGGCCTAGGAGGATATATGAAAGAATACGCAGGAAAGAACGTTAAGAACGTGGTCGTAATGGGACACACCGGCGCCGGCAAGACCGAAGTGCTGGAGTCCATCTTATTCAACAGCAAGATCACTGACCGTTTCGGCAAGGCCGTCGACGGTAACAGCATCATTGACTACGATCCCGAAGAAGTAAAGAGAGGAATGTCAGTCTATTCAACCCTGGTACCGGTTGAGTGGAAGGATTACAAGATCAACTTCATCGACACCCCGGGTTACATGGACTTCGCCGGCGAGCAGGCTGCTGCCCTGGCCGTTGCCGATTCCGTACTCATCGTCGTCTCCGCCAAGGACGGCGTTCAGCCGGGTGCCATGAAGGCCTACCGTCAGGCCGTTGCCAACAACCTGCCGGTCGTCTTCTTCGTCACCAGAGTTGACGAGGAAAACGCCGACTACGCCAAGGTTGTCGCTGAACTGGAGCGCCGCTGCAAGGCTTCGCCGCTGGTTCTGCCGATCCTGGAAGGCGGCAACGTCACCGGTACCGTCAACATCATCACCAAGAAGGCCCACGTCGGCAATGCCGAAGTCGACATTCCGGCTGCCTTCGCCGATCAGGCTGAATCCGGCCACGCCGAACTGTGCGAGGCCATCGCCATGACCGATGATGAACTGACCGAGAAGTTCCTGATGGAAGAACCGTTCACCGACGAGGAAATGGTCAAGGGCGTAGCCAGCGGCTTACTGTCCGGCGCCATCAAGCCGATCTTGTGCGGTTCCGCCACCAAGTATGTCGGCATTGACGTACTGCTGGATACCATCATCAAGTACTGCCCCAGCTACACCGACAGAGGCACCGTCACCGACGTCAACGGCAAGCAGCTGAAGACCACCAATGATGAGGTCTTCTCCGCCTTCGTCTTCAAGACCGTCAGCGACAACTTCGCTCAGGCTTCCTATGTCAAGGTC
>JAGAFL010000155.1:0-15259 GCA_017612595.1 Erysipelotrichaceae bacterium
CAGGGCGCTGTTGGATTCGGACAGCAGTGGTGTGCCTACCTCACAGGCGAAAACTTAAATATAACTGGCAATAGTCAATTATCATTTGCTGCTTAGTTAGCCGATTAAGGCTCGCAGCCGTCAACCCTGGTTACTCCTCTGGGTCAGGGATTGGTGTCAAAGACATAGGATAGGCTCAGCGATTCTCAATAAGCAGAGCCGAAGATCATTGAGAAACCATGCGGTAACGGCCGTCCGTCACTAACCGCATGTAGCATGACGGACTAAACTGTAGAAGTCTGAATGTGGGACACGTTTTGGACAGGGGTTCGATTCCCCTCGCCTCCACCAGAAGAAAGCAACACTTCGTAACGGAGTGTTTTTTCTTTGCTCATAAGAAAAGGCGCGGTTATCCGCGCCTTGCTTTTCTGACGTTCTGAATCAGCCCTGACCGTTGAAGTAGGTGCCGCTGTCATAGCTGGAATCAATGAGGATCTTTTCCAGGAAATCCCCATTGAATACCGTTTCTACGGTAACGATCCTGCCGTTGGAGAGTTCAACGGTATAGCGGTATCTCTCAGCCCAGTAATTACCGTCCGGTACGCTGGCCTTGGTCGGCGTACCCTTGGCATTAACGAAGGTAACATAATAGGTCCCGCTCTCTACGGTGAAGCCGTAGTGACTCTGGCCGTCGGATTTTGACCAGTCGCCCTTGAGCAGGTCCCAGAGCACGTTAATGGGTAAAAAGGACTTGTAGTCTGCCGTGTAAGTGCCGTTGGGAATGAGCGTATTATCAGTGCTGACCACAACCTGATTGTCCTTCATCCTGATGTTGACGACACAGCTGTTCAGCGAGATGTTAACAGATCCGTCAGCATCCGTGTATTCGGCATTGACCTTTTCTTCTTCCCAGATCTCATTGAAGGTGCCGGCATAGTTTACATAGCGGCCGTCTTCCCGGTCATAGAAACGCATGTAGGAGATGTCATTGGGAGCTGACTTGTCAAAGGTCGACCAGCTGTTGACGGAAGCCAGGACGGTCCAGAGCTGATCAATGAGATCCTGCTCTGACTGAATCGACACTTTGGAAACTGGCAGGATGCCGGCATCGGTATCGTAGTCGTTGTACATCTGGATCTGTACGTTGTACTGGGCCATCGGTGCATAGACGATGGTAACGTTCTTGCTGAGAGTCTGGAAGCCGCTCTGAGCCGGATAGTCGACGATGAAGGTATAGGTATCGTTGCCCGCATACTTGAATTCTCTGGTCGTTCCGGTGTTCCTGACATACTTGCCGCTTGCGTTGTACTGATTGAACTCGAACCGCCCATCGGCGTAACCGAGGACGACGTAGTATTTCGTGTCCGCATCAGACCAGGCTTCATCGCCGTTCAGAGCCAGCTTCTCCCATAATTCAGCCTGGCTGAGGCCGGGGTCCGTAGGGGTATCCGGCTCGCAGCCGCACAGCAGCGAGAGGGCCAGGACACTGATAAGAAGAACAGTTAATGCTTTTTTCATGGTTTCTCACCTCGTTATGTTCATTATAACATTAAACTTCCCGATGAGTGTTAAAGCTCCGGGCTCTCAGGGCGTTGGTTTTGACGCTCTGCCCTGATGTGATATGATGGTAGTACGAACCAAGGAGGTACAAATGAAGAAGATCATGATTTCATTATTAGCGCTCCTGCTTTTAGCCGGATGTACAGACACCCGGAAACATCGGCCCAGCGCCGACTATCCTGACGAGATCACCGAAGAGGACAGCGGCCGCATTTATTCCGCCAAGCGGCTGGTCATGGTCGTTGATAAGGGAACCGACGAGGAAGCGATCCGCAAGCTGGCTGCCAGATACGGAATGACCATCAGATACCTGATGGGCGACGGCACCATTGCCGTCTTTGAAAGCGAACTGCCGTTCAGCGCCGATGACCTCAGCAAGATCAGGGAAGAGATCGAACAGGCTGACTTTGTTCAGTCAGCGGAATACGACTACATCATCAAGCTGGATGACCCCATCACGCCGCCGTTATCGGACATGTAGAAAGAGCGATGAACGAAGAAGAACTGCGCCGACAGATAGAGAACTACCGGCCTTTCAATCCACAGGAGGAAAGAGACCGCCGGGAAATGCTGAAGCTGCTGGATGAAGGCAGCGACCTTTTCTCGCGGGCCGGCAATGCCCATTTCACGGCATCCGGCTGGGTAACCAACCGCGACGGCACCAGGATCCTGATGGCCTATCACAACATTTACGATTCCTGGAGCTGGCTGGGCGGTCACGCCGACGGTAATCGGAATCTGCTGGAAGTGGCGCTCAGGGAAGTCAGGGAGGAAAGCGGCCTAAAGGAAGTCACGGTTGTTTCCGAAGACATCTTCTCACTGGAGATCCTGACCGTGGATGGACACGTGAAAAGAGGAGAATACGTTTCTTCGCACCTGCATCTGAACCTGACCTACCTTCTTCAGGCCGATGACTGCCAGCCCTTAAGAAAGAAGGCGGACGAAAACAGCGATGTCCGCTGGTTTGAAAGAGACGAGGCGGCGGCGATGAGCAGCGAAAAGTGGATGCGCGAGAACATCTACGAAAAACTCAATGAGAAGCTGGCGAGCCGTCTGAAAGAAAGCTGAGATTTTGCAAGTTGACAAAGAGCATATTATAATAAGGTTTATGAACAAAGGACGTTATTACTTTCTGCAGTTCCTGCTGGCGGCGATCCTGCTGACCGTGGGGCTGCTGATCGAGATAAGAAGCACGGCAACGGTCGAGGGCGCGGGAGCGCTCCTGTTGGCAGTGCCCGGCGGAGTCATCCTGCTGGCCATGATCATTGAGTTCTTCAAGATCAGGACAAAGTCCGTGTGGCACTACGTGCCGGTCTACCTGGTGCTGACGCTTCTGGCGGAAACGGCGGCTATCGTCTATTTCCAGTTCTACCGCTATTTCGGCCCAAGGATAGTGGTACTGCTGCTGGTGGTGGTATTCGTCACCACGGCGATCTGCCAGCTTTTCCACTACATCCACTACGTAGCCAACAAAAGACCTAGAATCATCTAGGTTTTCTTAAAAAAATGGCGCCTGAAGTAGGACTCGAACCTACGACCGATCGGTTAACAGCCGATTGCTCTACCGATTGAGCTATTCAGGCAGCACAATCATATTAGCATAACAGTATATACAAATCAAGATATAAATGAAAGGAAGGAAAGCGAAAATGGCAAGACATCTGAGCAAGAGAGGATGGATCGTCATCCTGTCCGCACTGCTGGTTATCCTGATGGGTGCTCTCTGCGCGCGCGTGATCTTTCAGCACCCGGTCTGCACCTTAAAGCAGTCGCTGGAATTCGAATACGGGCAGAAGGCGACGGTGGCCGATCTGGTCAGCGAAGTCCGCAGGGGCGAGCTCATCAACGGAGATGCCGTCATCGACACCTACGTCATCGGCGAAAAGGAAGCCGTCATATCGACGAAGAATCATTTCGGACGGCAGTTCCACGACCGCATAACCGTTACGGTAAAGGACAGCGTTGCCCCGGAGCTTGAAGTCCCTGAGGTCATCAATTACGTCAGGGGAGAAAACATGGATTTTATTTCCTTCACTACCGCCAGCGACAACACCGGAAAGGTGAAGGTGGAACTGATCAATGACTACGATCTGGAAAAGGTCGGCGTTCAGATCCTCACCTTCCGGGCCTATGACCCCAGCGGCAACGAGACCCGCAAGACCACCACTCTGATCGTCAGAGAGGACGGCAATGACAACAAGAAATACTTCATGACACCCAACGGGTATCAGGGATATACCGTTGTGGATGGCCTGACCTTCATTGAAGGCGTACCGGTCATCAATAAGACCTATGGCCTCCCCTCATCCTACGGTGCCCGTGGTCTTACCAAAGACACCAGCGAAGCCTGGAAGAAGATGAAGGAAGCGGCAGCAGAGGAAGGCATAACCCTGAAGGTTCTGAGCGCCTACCGCAACTACGGCCATCAGGAAGAGGTCTTCAACAAGAAGGTTAAGGAAGTCGGCATGGAACAGGCCCTGCTGACCTCGGAAAAGGCCGGCCATTCCGAGCACCAGGCCGGCATCGCCCTGGACGTCAATTCTTTCAAGGAAAGCTTCGCGGAAACGAAGGAGTACGAATGGCTGCAGAAGAACTGCGCCAGCTACGGATTCATCATCCGCTACCCCAAGGGCAAGACCGAATACACCGGTTATGTCTTTGAACCCTGGCACATCACCTATGTCGGCGAACAGTGGGCACAGGTTTTCTACAACAACGGCAACTGGCTCTGCATCGAGGAATACTTCCAGATAACCAGTGAATACGGAGAATGACCATGAAGATATGCGTTTTCGGAGCCAGCAGCGAAAGGATCGATTCCAGCTACAAGCAGCAGTCCTTTGAACTGGGAAAGGCGCTGGCCGAAGCCGGTCACGAACTGATCTTCGGCGGCGGCAGCCGCGGACTGATGGGTGCCGTAGCCCGGGGATTCAAGCAGGGCGGCGGCCGGGTAATCGGCATTGCGCCCAAGCTTTTTGATGTCGGCGACATTCTGTTAAAAGAGTGCGACGAAAAGATCATTACCGAGGACATGTCCTCACGCAAGAAGAAGATGATGGAGATGGCGGACGCCTTCATCGCCCTGCCCGGAGGCATCGGGACCTATGACGAGCTGTTTGAGGTGATGGTCGAAGGGCAGCTGGAATACCATCATAAGCCGATCATCGTGTATAATGTAAACGGATTCTATGACCGCCTTCTGGACATGCTGGAGCATACCGCCGAAGAGGGCTTCATGCGCAGTTATGAGGCTGAGCTGTACCATGTCTGCGATGACTGTCAGGAAGCGGTCAGATTACTTGAGGAGAAAAGACTATGAGCAGAGTTTTATTAACGGGCGGAACCGGCTACATCGGTTCACATACGGCTGTCAGTCTGCTGGAAAACGGCTATGATGTCGTAGTCGTCGACAACCTGGTAAATTCCAAGGCTGATTCCATCAGAGAAGTGGAAAAACTGATGAATGCCAGCATTCCCACTTACATCGGCGATGTTCAGGACGAGGAACTGATGGACCGGATCTTCAGGGAGAATGACATCGATGTCGTCGTACACTTTGCCGGTCTGAAGGCGGTAGGCGAGTCGGTCTACAAGCCGCTGGAGTATTACCGCAATAACCTGGATTCCACTCTGGTGCTCATCAAGTCAATGCTGAAAAACGGCGTTAACCGCATCGTCTTCTCCTCCAGCGCCACCGTCTATGACCCGGCGAACGATCCGGAAAGAGTCGAAGGCATGCCAACGGGAAACTGCAGTTGTCCGTACGGCTGGACAAAGTTCATGATCGAACAGATCATCAGAGACTGCTGCCACGCCTATCCGCAGCTGAATTCCGTCATGCTTCGCTACTTCAACCCGGTGGGCGCTCATCCTTCCGGCGTCATCGGCGAAAACCCGTTGGGCATTCCCAACAACCTGATGCCCTATATTCAGCAGGTGGCCGTCGGCAAGCTTGATCATCTGAGCATCTTCGGCAATGACTACGACACTCCGGACGGAACCTGCATCCGCGACTACATCCATGTCTGCGATCTGGCGGACGCCCATGCTCTGGCCTGCGGTTATCTGCTCAAACAGGAGAACTGCTGCGAGGAGATCAACATCGGTTCCGGAAGGGGAGTGTCCGTTCTCGAACTGGTCACGGCCTTTGAGAAGGCCAACGGCATGAAGCTGCCGTACGTCTTTGCCCCGCGGCGGGACGGTGACCTGCCGGTCTTCTTCGCCAATGCCGACAAGGCCAGGGAAGTGCTGGGTTTTGAATGCCGGCGCAGCGTTGAGGACATGTGCCGTGATGCCTACCGCTATCAGTGCCGGCAGGCGGAAAAAGAATAAAACTTGTAAAGTTCTGCCAATTTTATTATCATAAGTATTGTAAACAGCGATTACTATTTTAGTAGAAGCGATAAAGGAGGTTTTACCATGTTAAAGAGATTATTTGGAACTGCTGTCGCAGCTGCCGTAGTAGCTGCTGGCGCCAAGGTTGTTACCGACATCCTGAAAGCTGATGAAGAAGAAAAGAACGTCATTGAGTTAGATCAGCCTGAAGAAGAAGAGAACACTGAAGAATAATGAAAATTAGCGATGAAGAATCGCTATTTTCTTATTGGAGGATAAAATGAAGAAGAAATTTATGATAATTCTGCTGGCGGTTGCGATGCTGCTGCCGTTAAGTGCCTGCAAGAAGGAACCAACTGACACCGGCAAGCCGATCAGCAGTGAGGAATTCAAGTCCCTGATGCTGGACTGGTTCAGGGAAGACATGGCCTCGGATTATACCAACCTGCACTTTTCCCTGGAGAATCCGGAAAAATACGGCATCACCGACGTCGAAGTTTCCCTGGGTGAAATCGAGTCGAACGATGAGGACTTCCAGCAGCTGAAGGACCGGCTGGCCGTTCTGGAAGGGTTAAGCACCAAGGAACTCACCGAAGATCAGAAGATCGCCTATGATTCCCTTCTGACGCTTTACCGCAACAATCTGGACTGGGAACCGGTAGAACATGACTACACCTTTGTCTTTTCACCGAACCACGGCATCAACAACAATCTGACGACTGTCTATACGGAATTTGTGCTCCGCAGCGAACAGGATGCCAAGGATCTTATCACCCTGGTTCTTGACAGCAAGAGATACATCGAGCTGGGCATTGCCTACACCAGAGATCAGTTTGATGAGGACATTGTTCAGAGCGACGCCGTCATCGACATGGTCGTCGAGCAGTGCGAAAGATTCATTTCCAAGCGCGAGGACAATGAAGTCATCCGGACCTTTAATGAGAATCTGGAAGAACTGAATCTGGAAAACGAAGATGAATACAAGAAACAGATGAAGGACGCCGTCCTTAATGTTCTGATCCCCGCCTACGAAGAGATCATTGCCATGTATGATGAGATCAAGGGCAGCGGCAAGGGCAAGGGTTCCATCGCTTCTTACGGCGATGAGGGCAAGCACTACTATGAACTGCTGTTCAGGGACAAGAGCTCTTCCGATGTCAGCGTAAAGGAGTGGGAAGAGATCCTGCGCAAGGAGATCGAAGATCTGATCAACGAGGAGATCGCCTTCGCCCGCAAATACTATTCTGCCTATGTAAAATGGTATCAGGGTGAATACAGCTACGGCATGGATGAGGCTTATGAGATCTTTACGGCCCTGAAGGAAAAGCTGGTCAGCGACTTCCCGATGTACCCCGAAGTCGACTACACGATCAGCTACCTTGATCCTTCCGTAACCAGCGAGAACGTGTCGGCCTATTACCTGGTCGCTCCCTTTGACAACATGAACACCAACGTCGTCAAGGCCAATCCGGCTTACTCTGACAACGATCCCAACGGCTATGTTGTCACGCTTGCCCATGAGGGTTACCCCGGACATCTGTACCAGACCACCTACTACTTCACCAGTCATCCGGATTCCGAGATCCGCTATGTCACTGACTTCATCGGCTATACCGAAGGATGGGCCATGTACGTCGAAGAGTACGCAATGGACTATTTCTCCACCGACAGCAAGATCGCCCGCATTGATCAGGTCGACAACCGCCTCAACTACTATCTGGAGGCTTATCTGGACATCCTGGTCAATTATGAAGGCTACAGCGTCAAGAAGCTGGCGAACGCATTGAATGCCATGGATCTCAACGGCGACGCCGCCTCGATGATCTATGACACCCTGGCCGGTGACCCGGCGATCTTCGTTCCCTACGCTCTGGGTCTTTACCAGATGCTGGATCTGCGCGATCTGGCCAAGGACAAGCTCGGCAGCAAGTTCAGTTCCGTGGAATTCAACAGGACGGTTCTGGATGCCGGCTGCACCAGCTTTGCCATTTTGAAGCAGCAGGTCGAAAAATACATCAATTCCGCAAAATAAAAAAAGGCGGCAACCCGCCATGATCATGAATAAAGGAACCCGCGGGTTCCTCTTTTCTTGTCTTACTTTTCGAAGATGTCGCCGTAGCTGGGGGCGCACAGGTTGAGATGACTGTCAAACATCAGCGTACCGTCGACCTGAACGATGAACCTTACCAGGTTTTCTTCCGGGGTGTAGGAGAACTCGTAGTCCTCGCTGGTCAGATACAGGACGTCCTCATACTGCATGTAGGTGCCTTCAACCAGGTTGAGCAGGCTGCAGTTGCTGATGTAGAGCAGGAAGGTTCCGTCGCTGCTGAGCGTCAGGGTCGGAGCCTGGCCGGAAGTGTAGCTGCTGTCTCTGTAGGTGCCGCAGATGCTGGCCCGGTAGGACTCGTCCTTGTCTTTCTTGACGGTGACGGTGACTTCCTTGCTGGCAGTATTGTCGAAGCGGTCCCGGGCAATGATGGTGATCGGATAGCTGCCTTCCTTGTAGGTGTTGATGACGCCTTCATAGCGCATCAGTTCGGTTACGTCGCCGTCCTGGGGGTCGGTAGCCTTGGCATGCTGAGAGAAGACAAACGGATTGCCGTAGAGCAGTTCAATGCTGTCGGGGCATTCGATGACCGGCGGGTCATTGTCCTTGACCGTAACTTCAAAGGTCTTTTCCGCTGAATTGCGGTCCTTGCTGATGCGGTAGGTAATGCTGTAGGTGCCGGGGACAGCCGTATTGAGATCGGAGGAAACGACCTCAAAGAGCAGTCCGGCATTCTGCGTATCCTGTATCAGCGCCAGGGGATCGATCTCCTGGTTCAGTTCCAGGATGTCCTGCTTAAGGGAAACGACAGGTTCAAATTCCTTGCTCTTGCAGCCTCCCAGAGTAAGCAGTATGCAGATAAAGCTGATCAAAAGTTTTCGCATTTTTCCAAAACAGCTCCTTACAAAAGTGCAAATTCAAAGCATATATATTATAATATATTTACTTTAAATTGACTATAAAGTTTGGGAGAGTGTCTATGAAGAGGTTTATTTCCGCTATTGTCATGGCAGCTGCCGCAACCGCTGCCGTTGCGTCGTATCTGAAGAAACTTGGCGATCAGGAAGAACCCGGCGTTGAGGTCATTGACCCGCAGCAGCCGGCTGACGAGATCGTCCAGGTCGAGACGGAAGAAGAAAGAGAACTCGTTGATAAGGTCGCCGAGGAAATGGCTCAGCAGAGTGCTGAGCAGACCGTCGCACCCGTTGTGGATGCCCTGCAGGAAGCTGTAGAGCAGGCCAAGCAGGATCTCAGCGAACTGGGAGAAGAACTGGTCAATGCCGTTGAAGGCGAACTGACCGCAGACGAACAGCCTGCGGAAGAACAGCCGCTGGAAATCAACGCTGATGAGCTGTTCGGTCAGCCGGACGAACCGGTTCTGGAAAGCATCGTTCCCGAAGAAGTAACTGAGGAAGTCCCGGAAGAAATAACGGAAGTCTTTCAGCAGCCGGAAGAGGAAATGGTCGTTCCGGTGGAAAAGATCATCGAAGAAGCAGCTGAAGAAATCGCTGAGGAACCTGTTGAAGCTGTTGAGGAAGCCGCTGAAGAAGCGGTGCCGGTCGTTGATGCCCTGCAGGAAGCTGTTGAGCAGGCCGGCAAGGATCTTGATCAGCTGGGAGAAGACCTGATCAATGCGGTTGATGCGGAAATCCCGGCCGAAGAACCTGCTCCTGAGATAACTGAAGAAACCGCGGCAGCGCCGGTTGAGGAAGTCGCGGAAGAAATTGCTGAAACAGCGGCTGAAGAACCCGCTGAAGTAACAGAGCCCGAAGCTGAACCGGTAATTGAGGAACCTGCCGCTCCGGTTGAAGAACCTGTTGAGGAACCCGTGGCTGAACCTGCGGAAGAACCGGTAAGCGAACCGGTGGAAGAAACCAGAGAAGAGCCGGCTGCGGAAGCTGAACCGGTTGCTGAGCCGGTGCCGGAAAAGGTTGTCCTCTCTCCGGAAGAAATGCTGGCTTCCCTGTCTCAGCAGTATCCTGACATCTCCGTAAACAAGATCGCCACCATCATCAAGACGATCAACAGAATGAGGGAAACCATTACCGCTGAGAAGGTCGACATCGAACATTTCGTTGCCTTCGGCAGCGAAGAAGACCGCGACACGCTGGCTAACGTGTTTGCCGCTGAAGGTCTGAATGTCAGAAAGAACGCTGACGATCTGACCCTGTCCATCTTCAATACCATGGACAATAACGAAGCAGACCTGCTCAAGACCATCCTTACCCTGGCCAACGATGCCGTCAGGTATCACGGCACCTACAAGGGATGGGCAATCAAGTAGACTGCTCTGAACACAACGATCAAGGCTCCGGCACTGCCGGAGCTTTTTCGTGAATTACCGGACGTATGGTATAATTAATAATTGAGGTTGATGATATGAGTGTTATTCACGTTAAGGATTTGAACTACAGTTACGAAAAGGGAAAACCGGTCATCAGAAATGTCAGTTTTGACATTGAAGAGGGCTCATATACAACAGTGATCGGCCACAATGGCTCCGGCAAGAGTACCATCGCCAAGCTGCTGCTGGGACTGCTGGAGAAGGAAAGCGGAACGATTGAGATCGGCGGACTGCCGCTGACTCTGGAGAATCTGGGCGAGATCCGTAACCGCATCGGCATCGTCTTCCAGAACCCCGACAACCAGTTCATCGGTTCAACCGTCAGGGATGACATTGCCTTCGGTCTGGAGAACCACTGCGTGGAAAGAGAAAAGATGGACGGACTCATTGAGGAGTTTGCCGAAAAGGTCGGCATGACCGATTTCCTCAACAGCGAGCCCGGCAAGCTTTCCGGCGGGCAGAAACAGCGGGTCGCCATCGCTTCCGTACTGGCCATGAATCTGGGCATAATCGTTTTTGATGAGGCTACCAGCATGCTGGACCCGACCGGCAAGCGCGACATCAACCGGCTGATCAGTCAGATCCATAACGAAAACAAGCTAACGGTCATATCCATAACTCATGACATTGAAGAAGTAGTACAGAGCGACAACGTTCTGGTAATCGATCATGGCACCGTAGCCATGCAGGGCAAGCCTGAAGAGATCTTCAAAAACGAAAAGCTGATGGTCAAAATGCAGCTGGACATTCCCTTTGTCTACAAGCTCAGAAACGAGCTGGCAGCCAGAGGCGTAAAACTGCCTGAGACCCTGGACATGGAAAGGATGGCGGACGAAGTATGTCAATACGCTTTGAAAAAGTAGATCACGAGTATTCGCCGAAGACTCCTTTCGCCTTCCTGGCGCTTCAGGACATTTCCCTGCAGTTTACGGAAGGAAAGATAACCGCTGTCATCGGCGCTACCGGAAGCGGCAAGACGACGCTGGTTCAGCATCTGAACGGCCTGCTTCTGCCTTCTGCCGGCAGTGTCACCGTCGGTGAGCACACCATTAAGGCAGGGGAAAAGCTGAAGGAAGTCAAGGCCTTAAGAAAGAACGTCGGACTGGTCTTCCAGTTCGCTGAATACCAGCTGTTTGAGGAAACCGTTCTCAAGGACGTGGCCTTCGGACCGCAGAATTTCGGGGTAGATGAAGCCACGGCAACGGAAGTTGCCAAAGTTGCCCTGAAGACCGTCGGCATCAGCGAGGAAGACTTTGAAAAATCGCCGCTGGAGCTTTCCGGCGGTCAGAAGCGTCGGGTCGCCATTGCCGGTATCCTGGCCATGCAGCCGCAGATCCTGGTTCTCGATGAACCGACTGCCGGTTTGGATCCTCAGGGAGCCAAGACCATGATGGAACTGTTCAGAAGGCTGAACAGAGAACAGGGCATCACCATCATCATCGTCACCCATAACATGGAGCACGTCCTGGAATACTGTGACGAAGTCGTGATCCTGGAAAAGGGCAGGCTGATCTTCCATGATACGGTCAGCGAATTCTTTGAGCATCCGCAGTACATGGAACGTGCGCTCATCGATGCTCCCAACGTCATCAGATTCCGGGAGATGTGCCGCCAGAGAGGTCTGGAACTCAGCGGCAGTATCCAGTCCGTGGAAGATCTGGCGAAGGAGATCGCCGGAAGGAGGAAGAAGAGATGAATAACATCACCTTAGGCAAGTATATTCCTCTTGATTCCCCAATCCACCGGATGGATCCGCGGGCCAAGATCGTGGCCATGTTCGCTCTGATGATCTGCATCTTCATTCCAACCGGCTTCTACGGTTATGCGGTGATCGGGGCGATTCTGGTGATCTGCTGTCTGATGGCAAAGCTGAAGATCAGCTACATCCTGCGGTCCTTCAAGCCGATGCTTTTCATGATGCTTTTCCTGTCAGTGGTAAACGCCTTCTTCATCAAGACCGGCGAACCGCTGTTTACCTTCAAGGGCTTTACCCTTTATTCCGGAGCCATAACCCAGACTCTGTACATCGTACTGAGGCTGATGCTGATGATCATCATCACCACGCTGCTGACGGCGACGACCAAGCCACTGGACATGACTCTGGGCATTGAGGACCTGCTTTCACCGCTGCAGAAGCTGCACTTTCCGACTCACGATGTTGCCATGATGATCTCGCTGGCCCTGCGCTTCATCCCTCAGCTTCTGGAAGAGGCTGAACGGATAATCAAGGCTCAGGCATCCCGGGGAGTAGACATGGAAAACGGTTCCCTCAGAGAGAAGATCAGAGCGATCCTTTCCCTGATTGTGCCGCTGTTTGTCTCCTGTTTCCAGAAGGCTGACGATCTGGCTGACGCCATGGAGGCGAGAGGTTATGTGGTCGGAGCC
Organism: Erysipelotrichaceae bacterium; assembly: GCA_017612595.1. Classification (GTDB taxonomy): domain Bacteria; phylum Bacillota_I; class Bacilli_A; order Erysipelotrichales; family Erysipelotrichaceae; genus UBA1783. The sequence goes on from JAGAFL010000155.1 coordinate 12,651, forward strand.
AAAAGAGTAAGATACAAGCAGCTTAAGCTGCGCTTCGGTGATGTCATGGCCATCATACTGGTAAATGTGCTGATGGCCGGCTTCATTGCGGCAGCCGTCTGGATGAGGAAGAACAATGCGCTATAAGGCCATCGTAAGCTATGACGGCAGTCAGTTCAGTGGCTGGCAGTGTCAGCCGGATAAGCCTTCCGTTCAGGACTGCCTGGAAAAGGCGATCTCCACGATTGCGGATCAGCCCGTTAAGATCACCGGCTCCGGCCGGACTGACAGCGGCGTGCATGCCTACGGTCAGGTCTTTCACTTTGATCTGGAAAAGACCTACCGCGATCTGAAGACAGCCATCAACTCCCAGCTGCCGCCAACCGTCTACATCAGAAGCGTTGAAGCGGTAAGCGACGATTTCCACAGCCGCTATGACGTCTGCTGGAAGCACTATGACTATCTGATCAACAATGGGGAATATGATCCCACCAGGCGCAGTTACTGCTGCTTTGAAAGGGAGAAGCTGGACATTGAACTGATGAGAAAGGCAGCGGAAGTCTTTGTCGGAACGCATGATTTCACCAGTTTCAATGCCACGGGAAAAGATGAGATTGTCAATCAGGAAAGAACGATTTATAATATTCATGTCGCCAAAGAGGATGACATGATCCGCTTATCGTTCTATGGCAGCGGCTTTCTGCGCTACATGGTGAGGATGATTGCTCAGACCATCATGGAAGCGGGAAAGAAAAGGATCACCGCTCAGGAGATCCGTGAGATGCTGGAGAAGAAGGACAAGCAGGCCTGTCATTACAATGGCGGGCCACAGGGGCTCTACCTTGTTGAGGTAGGCTACCGGCCATATCGGATGCAGTAGTGGCGGAATAGGCAGACGCGTACGTTTGAGGGGCGTATGGGGATACCCGTGTGAGTTCAAGTCTCATCTGCTGCACCAGTTAAAAGAAAAGCGCTGAATGAATCGGCGCTTTTTTTGCTTATTTATCAGCGGCTTTCTCGTTCTCCATGTCAATGACCTTGCGGAACTGGGTCTCATAAAGCTGCTTGTAGATGCCGTTTTTGGCCAGCAGCTGTTCATGCTGTCCTTCTTCGGCGATCCGTCCGTCGCTGATGACCAGGATCCTGTCAGCCGCCAGAATGGTGGACAGGCGGTGGGCAATGACGATGGAAGTCCGCCCTTTCATCATGATGTCCAGAGCGTTCTGGATGGAACTTTCGGAGATGGAGTCAAGAGAGGAAGTAGCCTCGTCAAGGATCAGGATGCGCGGGTTCTTGAGAATGACCCGGGCGATCGACAGTCGCTGTTTCTCGCCGCCGGAGAGTTTGAGGCCGCGGTTGCCGACCTGAGTGTCATAGCCTTCGGGCTGAGAGATGATAAAGTCGTGGATGTTGGCGATCTTGCAGGCTTCGATGAGTTCTTCGTCAGTCGCGTCAGCCTTGGCGAACTTCAGATTATCCCGGATCGTGCCGTTGAACATGTAGGCTTCCTGGGTGACCATGCCGATGTTGCTCCTGAGATAGGTCAGATCGATGTCGCGGACGTCTGTTCCGTTAATGGTAACGGATCCGGAAATGACGTCATAGAGCCGCGGCAGCAGGTTGACGACCGTGGACTTGCCGGAACCGGAAGGTCCGACGATGGCGTACATCTTTCCGGAAGGAACCTTGAAGGAGAGGTCCCTGATGAGGGGAACGTCCTGGTTGTAGTAGAATTCCACGTTGTTGTAGGCGATGCTGGTGTTCTTGAAGCTGGGCTTCAGAGCGTCCTGCCGGTTGGTTACGGAAGGCACCATGTCCAGGTATTCAAAGATCCGGGAGAACAGTGCCAGTGATCTGGTGAAGTCTACGGAAATGTTCAAAAGCGATTCCACCGGACGGTAGAGCCGGTTGATCATGTTGACGGTTGCGGTAATGGTACCGACGGTCAATGTGGTATCGTTCATCTTGATGATCAGATAGCCGCCGGCCAGATAGATCAGCAGAGGCCCCAGATTGGTGAAGATGCCCATGATGACCCTGAACCACTGACCTGCCCGTCTTTCCTTGACGTTCATGGCCGTTACTTCTTCGTTCAGCCTGGCAAATTCCTCATTCTTATTCTCTTCCTGGCAGAACAGCTTGATCAGCAGGGAGCCGGAAACGGAAAGAGCTTCATTGGTAAGATCGTTGAGTTCGTCAGTCTTTTTCTGAGACTCGGAGAGCAGTTTCCAGCGGCTCTTGCCGGCTGACTTGGTCGGCAGAACCAGCAGCGGAATGACCAGAATGCCGATGATGGCCAGCTTGGAGTCCAGCTGCAGCAGCGCAACGATGGTGGTGACCACGGTGGCGTGGTTGGAGATGCAGCTGGTCAGGGTGCCGGAAATGGCTGAGGAAACGCCTGAGATGTCGGAGTTCATGCGGGTGATGATGTCGCCCTGTTTCTCCGTCGTAAAGAAGGAGTGCGGCATGGTCTGCAGGTGGGAGAACATCTCGTTCTTCATATCGCAGACGATGCGTGATGACACCCAGCTGTTGATGTAGCTTTCCAGCACGCCGATGACCTGGGACAGCGTCAGGGTGCCGATAGCAGCCAGACACAGCTGGATCAGCAGGTCAAAGTCCCTGCCCAG
>JAGAFL010000156.1:0-3674 GCA_017612595.1 Erysipelotrichaceae bacterium
ACAAGGTCATCTTCTCCTACGTGGCTGATGACCGCGTGGACTTCCGTGAACTGCTGAAGGCTCTGGCCTCCACGTTCCGCTGCCGCATTGAACTGCGTCAGATCGGACCGCGCGACAAGGCCAAGATCATCGGCGGCCTGGGCTGCTGCGGCATGGAAACCTGCTGTTCCCGCTTTCTGGACGATTTCGACATCGTTTCCATCAACATGGCCAAAAACCAGCTGCTGGCGCTCAACACCGCCAAGCTGTCCGGCCAGTGCGGCAAGCTGATGTGCTGTCTTAAGTATGAAGATGAAGCCTACAAGGAACTGCGCGCCGGACTGCCCAAGCTGAACACCGCCGTTTACTACAACGGCGAAAAGTTCCGCATCACCACGATGAACATCCTCAACAACTCCGTCCGCATCTCCAACAAGGAGCATGCCGTTGACCTGACCATCACCGAGCTGAAGAAGCTCTTACCGGCAAAGAAGAACGAAGAAACCGCTGATAACGCCTGAATCAGTGTTTATTATGGGAGGAAACGCTTATGAAGGATAAGACCAGAATCTGGCTGGCTCTTTTGCTGTTCGGACTGCTCGGACAGCTGGCCTGGACCATTGAAAACATGTATTTCAATGTCTTTGTCTACAATACCCTGAACGGCAGCGTCAGCACGATCGCGGCCATGGTGGCCGCCAGTGCCGTTACCGCCACGCTCACCACCTTGCTGATGGGAGCCTTATCTGATAAAACGGGAAAGCGCAAAGTCTTCATCTGCCTCGGCTATGTGATCTGGGGCCTTTCGGTGATCGCCTTTGCCTTTTTAAATCTGGAAAACGTCGCCAGACTGTTCCCGGCTGCTGCCGTGGTTTCCACCGCCGGCCTGCTGGCCATCATCATGGACTGCGTCATGACCTTCTTCGGCTCAACTGCCAATGACGCCTGCTTCAACGCCTGGGTAACCGACAGCGTCAGCCCGAAGGAAAGAGGAAAGTACGAGACTGTCCTGGCTACTCTGCCGCTGGCCAGCATGCTGATCGTCTTCGGTCTGCTTGACTCCCTGACTCAGCAGGGCAAGTGGGACCTCTTCTTCATCATCATCGGCTCGCTGGTTTCCCTCGGCGGTCTGTTAGGCGTCTTCATCATCAAGGACAGCCCGACGGTCAGAAAGAATTCCAACTCCTTCATGAGCAGTCTTATTTCCGGCTTCCGCCCGGAAGTGATCAGGGAAAACAAGGCTCTTTACCTTGCTCTTCTGTGCCTTCTTGTCTTCAGCATTTCCACTCAGATCTTCATGCCCTACATGATCATCTACATCCAGCGCTATCTCGGCATCAATGACTATGCCGTCATTCTCGGCGTCGTTCTGCTGACCGCCAGCGTGATCTCCATTCTGGCCGGCCGGGTGATCGACATCGCCGGGGCTGATCTGTTCTTCATTCCGTCCGTCATCCTTCTGGTCGTCGGACTGATCCTGATGTACACTGCCCGCCGTTCCCTGGGCGTCATACTCTCCGGCATCGTGATGATGAGCGGCAACCTGATCGTTACCGCCCTGATCAACGGCGCCATCAGAGACAACACTCCCCGGGAAAGCGCCGGCGGCTTCCAGGGCATCAGGATGATCTTCGGCGTCATGCTGCCGATGATCATCGGCCCCTATATCGGCGCCGCCGTCATCAACAATGCCAACGAGACCTACGAAGACCTGGGAACTGTCAAGCAGGTCCCGACACCGGCCATCTGGCTGGCGGCGGCCATCGTAGCAGCCCTGCTGATCATTCCCTGGTTTCTGCTTAAGAAGCAGAAGAAAGCCGATTCCCAGAAGCACTACAGCCTGCTGACCAGCTATGGTGAACAGCTGAAGGAAGACAGCGTCCTTCCGGAATACCCCCGCCCGCAGTTCAAAAGAGATTCCTACATCAATCTCAACGGCTTATGGCATTACGCCATCACCTCCTTTGAGGAGATCCCTGAGTCCTTCAACGGCGAAGTGCTGGTACCCTTCCCCATTGAATCCGTTCTTTCCCGGGTAAACAGGACCATTACGCCGAAGGACGTTCTCTGGTACCATCGCAGTTTTACATTACCCGAGGGTTTCAACAAGGGCATCGTCCGGCTCAACTTCGGCGCTGTTGATCAGATCTGCAGGGTCTATGTCAACGGTCAGCTGGCCGGCGAACATGAAGGCGGTTATCTGCCCTTCTCGGTGGACATCACTCCTTATCTCAAACCGGAAAACGAGCTGACGGTCAGCGTCAGAGACTATACCGACACCAGATACTACGCCCGCGGCAAGCAGTCCTCAAGCCGGGGAGGCATCTGGTATACGCCTACTTCCGGCATCTGGCAGACTGTCTGGCTGGAGTCTTTCCCCAGTCAGCACATCGAGGGAATCAGAATTGACATCGACTACGACAGTCAGCTGCTCAAGCTTCAGGTAAACGGCACGGCTGAGAAATACGAAGTGGCCGTTAAGGAAGGCAGAAAGACCGTCGTTTCCGAAAGCGGAAAGGGACTGTTCAGTCTGTCCATACCCAACATGCACAGCTGGACTCCGGAAGATCCCTTCCTCTATGATCTGACCATCCGCTGCCCGGGTGACAGCATTGATTCCTACTTTGCCATGCGCAAGTTCTCCGTCGGCTGCGACAAGGCCGGAAAGAACCGGCTGATGCTCAACAATCAGCCCTACTTCCACAAGGGCGTTCTCGATCAGGGCTACTACAGCGACGGCATCTACACCCCGGCTGACTACCGCCAGATCGAAGATGACATCATGATGCTGAAGGAGATGGGCTTCAACACCATCAGAAAGCACATCAAGATCGAACCGATGATGTTCTACTATTACTGCGACAAGCTGGGCATGCTGGTCTGGCAGGACATGGTCTCCGGCGGCGGCAAGTACAGCTTCCTGGTGACCGCGGCGCTGCCTTTCATCGGCAGGACGCTGAAGGACAGTCACTATGGTCTGTTTGCCCGTAACAGCGAAGCTTCCCGGCAGTGCTACCGTAAGGAAATGCAGGAGACGGTCGAACATCTCTACAACGTTCCTTCCCTGGCCTTATGGGTTCCCTTCAATGAGGGCTGGGGCCAGTTTGACGCTCTGCAGATTGAGAAGGAGCTGCGGCAGCTGGACAGTTCCCGCATCATCGACCACGCCTCCGGCTGGCATGACCAGAAGGGTGGCGATCTGTTAAGCAAGCACATCTACTTCAATAAGATCTCCTTTGAACCGGACAGCCGCGTCTGGGCGCTGACTGAATACGGCGGCTACAACTGGATGATCCCCGGTCACGTCTATAACAATTCCAACTACGGCTACAAGGGTTTCTCCAACCAGACCGACCTGCAGGCGGCTTTCCTGTTAATGCACAGCGAACAGATCGTCCCGCTGGTCAGTGAAGGCCTGTCCGCCGTCATTTACACTCAGCTTTCCGATGTTGAGGACGAGGTCAACGGCCTGGTCACCTACGACCGCAGAGTCGTCAAATTCGATTCCAAGGTCGTTCGCAGCGTCATGAACAAGCTGACTCTCTGATCTTTCATTCCGGCCTGCCTCGGCAGGCCTTTTTCTTTTTTTCGACCGGCAAAATTAAATGTATAATGGAGAAGGTCAATGCAACTGATAAGAAAGGAAAGCAGTCCGATGGGGCTGCACATGTTCACATGGATAAGAAATCATTAAT
>JAGAFL010000157.1:0-5234 GCA_017612595.1 Erysipelotrichaceae bacterium
AATGACGGTGTTACCATTGCCAAGGAAATCGAACTGGAAGACAAGTTTGAGAACATGGGCGCCAAGCTGGTTTATGAGGTTGCCAACAAGACCAACGACGTCGCCGGCGACGGCACTACGACCGCTACTCTGCTGGCTCAGGCCATCATGCACAGCGGCGTCGACTGCGTGGAAAAGGGCTCCAATCCCGTCCTGCTGAAGGAAGGCATGGAGAAGGCTGCCAAGCTGATCGCCGATAAGCTGCTTGAACAGACCAAGACCGTTACCACCTCTCAGGACATCGCACAGGTCGCTTCCGTGTCCTCCGGATCGGAAGAGATCGGCAACTACATTGCCGAAGCGATGAAGAAGGTCGGCAATGACGGTGTCATCACCGTTGACGAATCCAAGGGCTTTGAAACCGAGCTGGAGATCGTCGAAGGCATGGAATACGACAAGGGTTACATGTCACCCTACATGGTGACCGACCGCGACAAGATGCAGTGCGAACTGGATAATCCGCTGATCCTGGTCACCGACCAGAAGATCAGCAACATCCAGGAGATCCTGCCGGTGCTGGAAAAGATCGTCCAGGCCAACAAGCCGTTGCTGATCGTCGCTGAGGACATCGACAACGAAGTGCTGACCACCCTGATCGTCAACAAGCTCAGAGGCGCCTTCAACGTCGTCGCCACCAAGGCCCCGGGCTTCGGCGATTCCCAGAAGAACATGCTGCAGGACATGGCTACCCTGACCGGCGGCAAGTTCATCACCAAGGAACTCAACATTGACCTCAAGGACACCGATCTGCCTGATCTGGGCTCAGCCGGCAAGGTCATTGTCAAGAAGGACAGCACCACGATCATTCACGGTGCCGGAAACAAGGAAGAGATCGCTGAGCGGATCAGCGAGATCAAGGCGCAGATCGCCAAGACCACTTCCGACTACGACAAGAAGAAGCTGAACGAAAGACTGGCCAAGATTTCCTCCGGCGTCGCCATCATCAAGGTCGGCGCTGCCACCGAAGCCGAACTGAAGGATAAGAAGCTGAGGATCGAGGACGCCCTCAACGCCACCAAGGCCGCTGTTGCCGAAGGCATCATCGCCGGCGGCGGTGCCGCTCTCGCCAGGATCTACCGCGACAACAAGGAAACTCTGAAGAGCGATGTCGTCGATGTCCAGAGAGGCATCAACTGCGTCTTCGAAGCCATCCTGCTGCCGCTGTACCAGATCGCCGAGAACGCCGGCTATGACGGCAACGAAATCGTCAAGAAACAGCTGGAGCAGAAGGAGAATGTCGGCTTTGACGCCCGCAAAGGTGAATGGGTAGACATGTTCCAGGCCGGCATCGTTGATCCTACCAAGGTCACCAGATATGCCGTGCTCAACGCCACTTCGATTGCTTCCCTGTTTGTGACCACCGAAGCCGGTGTCGTCACCAAGGAAGATCCCAACGGCAAACTGGCCAGCGCCATTGCCGCTGCCGGTGCCGGCGGACAGGGAATGTACTAGTCCGCAGAACCATTTCAGACGATGAACCCGCCTAAGGCGGGTTTTTCTGTTTCCCAGCAGCTGTCCGGTAATCATTGAAAAAAGCCGTTGCGGATAATAGAATATTATTAATAAATCATTAAGTGATAATGATAATGTTACCGGACCGCACGCCCTGAAAGGCCCACGGTCCCCGTGTCTGTCTTTCGACAGACCTTTCCATCAGAAGAGGTGAGAATCATGGATCCTATCAACACTAATGACATTGGAAACCTGCTGATGAATTCCGAAGGCACCTGCCCATGCTGCGGCAGCCGGCTGACCGTCATTGCCGGCCTGCTTTCCGCCAAGCAAGCCGGGATCGAAGACATCAGCGTCTGCCGCTGTCCGCAGTGCGGACACGTCTTCCGCTACGAACTGAAGGCCGGCGGTCTGGAATTCACAGAAGACTTGACCGACACCTTTGTCCCCGGCAAGCCGGAAGCTGCTGAAGAAGCAGCGGAATCAGCCGCTGAAGAGACGGTTAAGGCAGAAAGCAAGCCCCGGAAAAAGGCAAGAAAGACAAAAGACTGCCCCAAGTGCGGCGCCCGCGTTCCCATCAAGGACAGTGTCTGTCCCAAGTGCGGCGAAGCATTCCCGGAAGAAGAAACCGCTGTAGAAGACGCCGAAGAAAAGACGGTAATTGATCTGCCGGCGGAAACGCCAGCTCCGGTTGAAGAAGCCGTCGCGGAAACCGAACCGCTGAAAGCCGCGGCCATCATTCCGGAAACCGATGATCTCATCACCGAGATCGTTGCCGAAGCCGTCTTCAGAAAGGACGAGGAAGAGGAAATGAAGACCTGCCCCAAGTGCGGCAAGTCCATACCCGCCCGCGCCCAGTACTGCCCCTATTGCCGCAAGCATCTGGTCGAAAGCAAGGCCGCAGCCGGATTCAGGAAATACCGTCTGGTCGCCGCCGTGGCCCTGGCCGTCATTGCGCTGATCGTCGCTGCCGTCATCTATCTGCCCACCGCCGCCAAGAGCAAGAGCTACAATCAGGCCCTGAAGCTGGTCAAGTCGGGAGAATACCAGCAGGCCGTCGATGCCTTCAATGAACTGGGCGATTATCAGAAGGCCAGGCAGTACGCCAGTTACTGCCAGGCTGTCCTGAACTTCAATGCCGGCAACCTCGAAGGCGCTGAACCGCTGTTCAGGGCCAGCGGATCAGTAGAAAACGCCAACAACTATCTGTCATATCTATCCGGCATTGAGAAGCTGAAGGCCAACAGCGTCAAGGCAGCCGATTACACTTCCGCCGCCGATGACTTCAAGAAGGCCGGGGACATCGCCGACGCCCTCAGCATGGAGACCTTTGCCCGGGCCATTGCCTCCTTCATCAACGACAGCTTTGAAAATGCCGTGGCCTCGCTCAGGAGCGTCATCGATGACGGCAAGGTCGCTTCTTCCTACCTCAAGCAGGCCAAGGAGATCGTCAGTTACGTCGATGCCGTCACCAGACTGGAGAACCATGACGAAAAGGCGCTTGCCGATCTCAGCAGCGTCCTCACCAACGCCAGTCCGCTGGTGACCCGCAAGGCCGGTGACTACGCCACCTACATCGAAGCCATGAACGCCTATAACGACAAGAAGTTCTACACTGCCTGGTGTGCCTTCAATTCCATCGACATCCTCGATGCCGAGCAGATGGCCGCTTCCTGCATTCAGTCGCGTCCGGGCTCCGGCATCGTCTACCGCTCAGGAAGCTCCAAGTCTGTAAGCCTGACGATCTACGACACCTCGGACGGCGAAGACCTGTTCATCAAGATCTACAATTCCTCCGACACCCTGGTGGAAACCCTCTACATCCGTGACGGCGGCAAGGCGACAGCCTACCTGCCGACCGGCAGCTTCCGCATCGCCCTGGCATCCGGCAACGGTTCCCAGTGGTACGGCCCCAAGGAGACTTTCGGACCGGCAGGCAGATATCAGAGGCTGCTTCTGACCGGAAGTGCTGAATACTACAGTTTCAATTCCGGCAAGTACACGCTGAAGTTCAACGTTTCCAACGGAAACGTCAACACCAAGTCAAGCGACTATGGAGACGTATAGAGTATGAAATGCAGATACTGCGGAGCGGAAAACCGCGAAGATTACACCTACTGTCTGATGTGCGGAAAACCCCTTCGGGAAAAGGAAAAGGGGTCCGGTATCAGATTAAATAAGAAGTTCGTCATTGCCGCGGCAGCCATTCTGGTCCTCGCCCTGCTGGCGCTGCTGCTGTGGCCCAGAGGAAACAGGGGCTCGTCCTTTGCCCAATACGGTGAGCGGCCGCTGCTGTTCAGTCAGGACGGCAAGGTCTATGTGCTCTCAACCGACCGCAAGCCCTCTCAGGGTCTGGAGGTCACTGCCAGCTCATCGGCCTACAGCTTTGACAAGAGCACTCTGGCCTTCCTGGGCAAAGACAGCGACGGCAACCGCAAGCTCTATGTCTATAATGACAAAGGCCTGAATGAAGTCGCCGAAAAGGTTGACACCTTCTTCCTTTCCAAGGACGGCAACTACGTCGTCTATCAGCACGATGATGAAAACGGCTGGTATTATCATGACGTCCGCAAGGGAAAGGCCGTTGAATTCATCAGCAGTTCCGAATCAACCTTCCGGACCATGCAGATGTCCGCCGCCGGCAGTACGCTGGCCTGGGTCAGCTATGACTCCGAGGACACCATCAGGATCCACCGAAACGGCAAGACAAACAGTTATGAAACCGGCAAGGTCGGCTCCTTATTGGCCGTGGCACCGGATGATTCCGTCTACTTCCTCAGCCAGGAAGGCGCCTTCTGCCGGCTGAACAAGGGAACGGTTACCGTGATCTGCGAAGCGCCGGAAGACATCTTCATCAACGATGACTACAGCGAATATGCCGTCTTCGCCTCCGGAGAGTTCTTCCTCTACCGCAACGGCAAGGTACTGACCAGCGATGATGAGCAGATCAGAAAGATCAGGACGCTCATCTATCCGGATACCATGCCGAGCTCTTCCGGCAGATCTTACGTCAACCACAAATATGTCTACTACTACAAGTACGGCATCAGCAGCTTCACCTCCAGCTACTACCTGACCACCGACAGCGCCGTCATCTACATCGACGACAAGCTCAACGTCAAAGAGGTGGCCGGCCAGGCAGAGGAATGCCTGATCTCCGATGACGGCAGAAAGCTGATCTACAGCGACGCCTTCGGCAACATCTTCATCTACGGAGGCAAGGATGCCCAGCAGCTGGAGACCGGCGATCAGCCCTGCAGGACGCTCTACGACTATGACCGCGTCAACGGCGGCGTCTACTACCGTTCGCAGAACAGCCAGCTCGTCTATGCCGACAGCAAGAATTTCACCGTAGTCACCAACAAGGGTTCCAACCTCAACATGTGCTGTGATGACGGCTACTTCTACTTCAAGAACGGCTATACCCTCTACTGCACGAAGAAGGGCAGCGAACCGGCTGAAGTTGACGGCGTATATACTACCAGCAAGGGATCCAACGAGAACTATACCCGCAAATACATTCTCTACTATGGCGCCGACAAGAAGTACTACCGCGCCGCCAACGGTACCAGGACCCCGCTGAAGAGCGAGCCGTAGACCGGCTGAACATTACCGGAAGAAAAGTCCGTGATATCACGGACTTTTATCATTTTTTCCTGTCTTCGCAGCGTCCGGCCGCTTCGGCGGCCTTCTCCTCCATCTTCTTGCGGATCTGGTACTCATCGGATTTCCAGTAGGTCTGG
>JAGAFL010000158.1:0-11658 GCA_017612595.1 Erysipelotrichaceae bacterium
ATTCCTATCTGCGTCTGGCTGAAAGCGGCAACTGGGCGCAGATCAGCCAGCTCTTCACCAATGAGAGGAAAGGCAGGTAACAAAGATGAATAAAGAACAGTATTTAGACGAACTCAGCAGAAAGCTCAGCCGTTATCCGGAAGAATTCCGCCAGGAGATCATGGACTCCTTCCGTCAGCATTTCGCTGACGGTCAGGCCGAAGGCAAAAGCGACGAGGAGATCATCAGCCATCTGGGCAGCGTCGAGGAAGTTCTGGAAAACGTCGAATATTATGACCAGAGCCGCGATACCGGCAATTCCGATTCCTTCCGGGAACTGGCACACAGCTTCAGCAATCTGGGAAAGGCGGTCAAGGACCTCTTCTCCAGCCTCTCCAACACCAACTTCAGCATCACTTTCGGAATGGATGATGCGGAATTTGTGGAATTTCCGGACTGGCAGGGAGCCTCAGAGGTGCTGTTTGACGCCAACCTGGCCGACTGCGACGTCAGCGTTGAACCCGGCAAGAGTCTGCGCTACGCCTTCTCCAGCAACAGCCCTGATGACATCAGGCTGAATGTGGAAAGACAGGGAGAGCGCATCACCTTCTCGATCGACCGCAATCTCAAGGTATTCCCCACGGTATCCGGCCGCCTGCGCCTGGAAATTCCCGAAGACATTCAGAACGTCTATGTCAACGGCGTGTCCGGTGATGTGGAGATCAGCGATCTGTCGCTGAACAACATCGTCGTCAACAGTCTCAGCGGTGATCTGGAACTTCAGGAGGTAACCGGCAGCGAGTGCATATATAAGTCCACTTCCGGCGATCTGGAAGTCAGCGACTGCCGCTTCCGGCAGATCTCCGTGGAGGCGACCAGCGGCGATGTCGAGGTCAGCGACTGCCGCAGCGATCTGATGATCAGAACCACCTCGGGAGACTGCGACATCAACTCTCATGAGGGAAGAGTGCTGATCAACACGACCAGCGGCGACATTGACATCAGCATGTCCAGAGCCTTCGACATCAGCTGCGAGACCAAGAGCGGCGACATCGAGGTGGAGATCGAAGACGGTAATTACAGTGCCGAAGTCAATACCGTTTCCGGCGACGTCAGCACCAGCGGCATCGCCTCCGTCAGAAAGAACCGCGGCCACTATCTGGTCGGTGACGGGGAGGCCAGCGTCGTGCTGCGCACCCTCAGCGGCGACATCTCGCTCAGTGACTGAAAACCATACTGATCAGAAAAAAACAAGAGACCTTCAGGGTCTCTTTTTCGTGCTTCAGTTAGAAAGTCTATTTCCCGCAGCTGACCAGCCAGGCCATCAGGTCGGTTTCGGTATAGGCCTGCCGGCAGCTCTCGCGATGGGTAGCGCCCTTCAGCTCGGTTATTTGAGCGCTGGCACCCATCTTCTGCAGAGCGCTGACCAGATCGCGGCTCATCTGCGGATCTACGACCGTATCGGCCGTGCCGACAAAGGCCCACACCCTGGTCCTGGCCAGAGCGGAAAGATTGCTGTCGGTGCAGGCTACCCCGCCGCTTACCGGAGCGATGCAGGCAAAGGTCCCGGGCAGTCTGATCGCCAGCTGCCAGGTGCCGCTGCCGCCCAATGAATGGCCGGTAAGAGCGACGCGGTCAAGGTCAATGCCGCAGTCGCGCTGGATCATCCTGATCATCTCGCTGATCTGCTCGCCGGCTTCGGACCAGTCGCGGTAGCTCTCGTCGATCTTGGGAATGGCGACGTAGGCCCGCAGGTCACCGAAGGTCCCCTTCTGCAGATACAGGGGAAAGCCTTCGTTGGTCAGCATCAGGGAAACGTCGGATACTCTCATCGAGCTGCCGTGCAGGTAGATGATCAGCGTCATGCCCTTCTGCGGATTGGCCGGGGTATACAGATAATAGGGCATCTGCCCGGTCGTCCTGAGCTGAATCGATGACTGGCTGCTGTCCGGCTTTTCCGCCGTGTGGCTGTGCAGGTTGTCGCCTCTTGCCGGCGGCTTTTCGCCAAAACCGGAAGACGGCCGGCCGGGAGCGCCAGGACAGGTATGAAGGTCCGGAAGCTGAACAAGCTCCACACTGAAAGGCTCATCTTCTTTTCCGGATGAGCGGGGACAGCCGGTCAGCGACAGGACTGTGACAATGGTCAGTAATAATACCAGAAATCTCTTCATATGCTTACCTATATCTTAATCCAAAAGCGCCGTTCAGGGAAAGTCCCTGACCGCCGGAAGGCAGGCCGGCAGTAGTGGACAGAAAGGGAAAATATGGTAAGATATTTATTGTTAATTTCAATAGAAGCTGGTGATAGTATGAGTGATATTAACTGCATCGTGATCGGAGCGGGCCGGCTTGGCAAGAACATGGCCATGATGCTCTGCAAGAAGAACAACGTAATGCTTATCGACAACGACCGCAGCGCCTTCAACGACCTGGATGAGTACAGCGGCTTCATGGAAGTCGGGGATGCGCTGGACAGGGAAGTACTGGAAAACTGCGGCATCAAGGACTGCCGGACGGTAGTCATCATTACCGAAGACGACAACAAGAACATCATGCTGGCGGACATCTGCCGGCAGATCTATAACATCGAGAATGTCTACATCCGTCTGAAGGACTCCCGCAAGGAGAAGCTGGTAGCGGACGAAAACGTCAGGTGCGTCTGCCCGTTTGATCTGACTCTGGATCATTTCCGTAGCCACTACGGGGAGGAAACCTTATGAAGATCGTCATTGCCGATGGTTCCCATCAGGCCGACTACATTATCGGCATGTACAACAACCGGGAGAATGAGCTGATCGTCATCAACTCCGATTCTCAGGTAGCCAAGTATCTGAGCGCCAAAAACGGCATCTCCGTCCTCAATGGCAAGCCGACCAAGGAATCCGACCTCTTCGATGCCGGCATTGACGATGCCGATCTTTTCATCGCCCTGTCGGAAAACGACGTCGACAACTACGTCGCCTGCAAGACCGCCAAGAAGCTCTTCAACGTCCGCAAGTGCATCGCCACGGTCATCAACCCCAAGAACGTTGACCTGTTCAAGCAGCTGGGCGTCGATTCCGTCATTTCCTCGACTTATCTGCTGGGCGAGCAGATCAAGAATACCTCGCACATTGAAAACCTGATCAACACGCTGTCGCTGGAAGACAACAAGATCAACATTCTGGAGATCATGGTCAGGGAAGAATACGATGTCTGCGGCAAGACGCTGAAGGAGATCAAGGTAAGCGACACGGCCTCGGTCTCTTCCGTCATCAGAAACGAGCGGGCCCTGATCCCCAACGGCGACACCATGCTGGAAGCCGGGGATAAGGTGCTGCTGGTAACGACCAAGGAACACTACAACGAAGTAGCCAAGATCTTCCAGAGGAAGAAGATATGAAGAGAAAGTACTACCGGCTGATCTTTTACTATCTCAGCATTTTCATCATGATGGTCGGCGTGCTGCAGATCATGCCGCTGGCCATCCTGCCGTTCTATCCGCAGGAGAGCGTTTACCTGCCCTGTTTTCTGGTGCCGGGAATCGCAGCCATCGCTTTTGGTGCCCTGCTGAGATACCGGCTGAGAGATACGGAGATCATCAAGCTGGACAAGCACTACGATTCCGTGCTGATCGTGCTGATCTGGATCCTGGCGATCCTGATCTCCACGGTTCCCTGGATGATGAGCGGTGATTACAACTTTTCTCAGGCTGCCTTTGAGATGACCTCGGGATACTCCACCACCGGCCTTTCAGTCGTGGATTCCGACAGCTGTCCGCACGTCTTCCTGTTCTTCCGCAACATCACCCTGCTGGTCGGCGGCGTCGGCCTGGTACTGATCCTCACCTGCGCCATCAACGACAGCTACAGCCTGAACCTGTATAACGCCGACGGTCACTCCGACCGTCTGCTTCCGAACCTGGCCAAGACCGCCCGGGTGATCTTTGCCCTGTACATCAGCTACATCATTCTGGGCTCAATCGCCTATCTGCTGGCCGGCATGAGCGTCTTTGACGCCGTCAATACGGCCATCGCGGCCATTTCGACCGGCGGTTTCTCGACCCGCACGGAAAGCATCTATGCCTACCATTCCCTGCCGGTGGAGATCATCACCATCGTACTGATGATGCTGGGCCAGACCAACTTCTTCATCCACTACAGCCTGATCAAGGGAAGAACCAGGCCGCTGAGAAAGCACTGCGAGACCCGCTTCTTCATCTTCGTGGCTGTTGTCTTCATTTCGCTGATGACCCACAACCTGCTGCGCTACGGCTACGCTTCTTCTCTGGGTGAAAGCCTACGGGTAACGGTCTTCCATTTCGCCACTTCGATAACCACGACCGGTTTTGTCGGCGTCAGGGACATGAGCCTGTTCCCCTCCGGTTTTGCGACCGCGATGATCCTGCTGATGCTGATCGGCGGCGATCTGGAGTCTACCGGCGGCGGCATCAAGCAGTATAGGGTCATCGTCGCTCTCAAGGGCATTTACTATTCGATCAGAGACCTGCTGGTCAACCGCAAGATCGTCAAGACCAATTACATCTGCCGGACCGGCAAGAAGGTGGAGCTGACTGATGACGAGATATCCTCGACCACCAGCTACGTTCTCTTCTACATTCTGCTGTTCTTCCTAGGATCGTTCATCTTCGCGATGTTCGGCTACAACCTGCAGGATGCGATGTTCGAGTTCGCCAGCGCCCTGTCGACCGTCGGCCTGTCGCTGGGCATCACCGGCTACAACGCCCATCCGGTCATTCTGTGGACGGGCATCGTCGGCATGTTCTTCGGCCGTCTGGAGATCATGGTCATCTTCCGGGCTCTGTTAAGAGGCCTGAAGGACGTTGAAGGAAAGGAAAACTGAAAAGGAGAAAACATATGACTAACGCTGAAAAGGTAAATGAATATCTGAACAAGGCAGGAGTGTTCTACTTCCTGACCACCGACGGGCAGCAGCCCAAGGGCCGTCCCTTCGGCTTCCACATGCTGTATGAAGGCAAGCTGTTCTTCGGCTGCGGCACTTTCAAGAATGTCTTCAGGCAGCTGACGGCCAATCCTCAGGTCGAGGTGCTGGCTCTGCAGGAGAACGAATTTCTGCGCTATGACGGCCGGGCCGTCGTCGTCAAGGACGACAACCTGCTCAATGCCGTAAGAGAAGCCATGCCCCAGATCATGGGCATGTACGATGCCAACGGCTGGGAGATGGGCATGTTCTATCTGGAAGACGGTCACGCCGAGATCAGAGGCCTGTTCGAACTGAAGGAAGAGTTCGACGTCTGATCATAACTGACAGAAACGAATGACAGAGACTGCGTTCTCTGTTTTCTTTCGGCGCGCCCCAGCGCCGGTTAACAACGGACCGGCAGTTCGGTATAATTAAATGGTAAGCAACAAAGATGTGAACAGACCCCCGAAGGGGAAACCGGAGGAAAGAACATGAAGAAAATCACAGCGATCATGATGATAATGGCCCTGTTACTGGCCGGCGGCTGCAGTGCCCCGAAGCCGCAGGAGGAGATCTACATCTTCTACACCAGCGACGTTCACTGCGGCATCAAGGAGGAAATGAGTTTTGCGAAGCTCAAGGCCCTGGTGGATGATACCAGGGCAGCCCACCGCAATGTGGCTCTGGTCGATCTGGGCGACTACATTCAGGGCGGAACCTACGGAACGCTGACTCAGGGAAGCCTGATTATCGATCTGATGAACGAAATGAACTATGATCTGGTCACCTTCGGGAACCATGAGTTTGACTACGGCATGGAGAGGCTCAGCGAACTGATTGCCATGGCCGGCTTCAAAACCGTCGCCACCAATGTCAGGTATACCGGCAGCGGCCGCAGCGTCTTTGCCGATATCCCGGAGTATGTGATCATGGATTTCGGCGGCCGGAAGGTTGCCTTCATCGGCGTCCTGACGCCCGCCAGCATTACCGATTCCACACCGGCCTTCTTCATGGAAGACGGGCAGTTCGTCTACGATTTCTATTCCGGTGACGATGGCAACAATCTCTACCAGAAGGTCCAGCAGACCGTCAATGTCGTGCGCGTTCTCGGAGCTGATTACGTCGTGGCGCTGAGCCATCTGGGCTACAGCGAAGGCTACCGGCCCTACGACTCCGTTTCTCTGATCTCGCACACCACCGGCATTGACGTCGTCCTTGACGGACACGCCCATGCCGAGATCATCGGCGACCTCTATCCCAATGCCGAGGGAAAGGACGTCATTCTTTCCTCGGTCGGCACCAAGATGCAGAACGTCGGCGAACTGATCATTGAACCCGACGGCAGGATCAGCACCGTCCTGATCTCCGAGTATGACCGGGAAGATGAGAAGATCGCAGAGGCCGTCGCCAGGGCTGATGAGCAGCTCAGCGAGATCCTCTCCCAGAAGGTCGGAGAGATCCCCTTTGATCTGACCATAACGGATGAAAACGGCAAGCGGCTGATCAGAAACCGGGAAACCAACCTGGGCGACTTCGTGGCTGATGCCCTCCGCGATTACATGAATACCGACATCGCTCTCTTCAACGGCGGCGGCATCCGCAGCACCGTCAGGGCCGGCGAGGTCACCTATGACGACCTGCTGAAGGTCATGCCTTTCAACAACACCGTTTCTTCCAGCATCTGTACCGGTCAGCAGATCCTCGACTGTCTGGAATTCACCAGCCGCTCTACCGCCAGACTGGCGGTCTTCGAGGACAATTCCGTAGGTGAAAACGGCGGCTTCCTGCAGGTCTCCGGATTGAAATACACCATCGATACCAGCATTGAATCATCGGTAGTGACCGATGATAAAGGCTTGTTTGCCGGCGTTGCCGGTCAGAGAAGAGTCTGCGATGTTCAGGTGCTCAAGGACGGCCAGTACGTGCCGATCGACCCGCAGGCAACCTACAGCGTCGCTTCCATCCGCTACGTGCTTCTGGAAGGCGGCGACGGCAATACGGCGCTGGCCGACAGTCAGGTCCTGGTTGACAAGGGGCCGATGGATCTGGAAGTGCTGATTGCCTGGTTTGAAAAGTGCCTGGGCAATTACGGGCAGTACGAATTACCGCAGGGCAGAATAACCGTTAAATAAACAAACACATAAAGGAGACAAGCACATGACAAAGACAAAGATGATCATTGACTGCGATACCGGCGTTGATGACGCGCTGGCGATCACCTGGATCCTGGCCAACCCGCAGATCGAACTGCTGGGCGTAACCGCGGTTTTCGGCAACGTTTCCGTGGACCAGTCAGCCAGAAACTCTCTGCTGATTCTGGAAAACTTCAGCCGGGGCGATGTTCCGGTCTACCGGGGCTGCGAGCACAGCTGGGTCACGGAGATCTATGAGCGCCATCCGCACCTGGATGTGGTGCACGGCCGCAACGGCATCGGCAACGTTGATCTGGGCGAGCCCAAGGGTATCCCTCAGAAACAGCATGCCGTCGATTTCATCATCGAAAGCGCCCGGAAATACGGGAAGGATCTGCACCTGGTCTTTGTCGGTCCGCTGACCAATCTGGCCGAATGCCTGAAGAAGGACGAAGAGGCCATCTGTTCAGTCGGCAGGATCACCATCATGGGCGGCGCCCTGACGGTAAGGGGCAACCGCAACATCTACAGCGAAGCCAACATCGGCGATGACCCGGCAGCCGCCAATTACGTCTTTGAAAGCCGGGCGCATTTGGACATCGTCCCCCTGGACGCCACGCTCAAGGCCCTGTTCAACGCCAATGACATTGCCGAATGGCCGCAGATCAATCAGGCCGGAAAGAACATCTATGACATCGCCCGCTTCTACTACATCGGCGAGTACGACGAGAAGACCGGCGGGGCCATGCACGATCCCCTGGCCGCCTATGCCAGCTTTGACCCCTCGATCATCACCAACTGGTTCCCCTGCAACCTGACGGTTGAGGATACCGGCAGGATGATCGGAACCTTCGAGCAGCTCAACCTGCCCGCCAAGCGCCACCGGGTGGCGCTGGACGTCGACGCCGTAAGGTTCACCGGTGAATATGTCAGCATGGTGACCGGGCTGATCGAAAGACAGTGACAGAAAAAGGCAGAAGCGCTTCTGCCTTTTCTTCAGCTAAAAAGAAAAACGCCGTATCGGGCTGATACGGCGTTTTAAGACAGTCCTGATACCGTGGGGATCACTGTCTCAGCAGCATCGTATAGGAATCGCCGGCCTGCACGAAGGTAGCCGGGATCTCCGGCAGCAGCTGCGGCAGCATGGTCTCGGCGAACCATTTCATGCCCGGTTCCTCAACGTTGAAGTGCCCGGCGGCCAGCACGGCCTTGGGCAGTCCCAGCTGAGCGCCGTCGCGCATGTAGATGCCGACGGTGAAGTCGGTGATCTCCATGCACAGCAGGGTATCGATGCGGTTTTCTTCGGTGTTCTTCAGTACTTCGTTGTCGAACTGGCCGATGATGTGCATGGGAATCATGATGCGCTGGCTGTAGCCGTCAACGTTGCCCATGGTCTTCATGCCCTTCAGGTTCATCTTCTCCATCAGCTGCTGAGCCAGCTCTCTGGTCGGGATCCTGGGAATCTCGAACATCATGGGCATGAATTTGTTGCCGATGACGTAATCGTGCCAGCCCAGTACGTCGGCCAGGCCGTAGAAGATGCCGTCGACGTAGTTGCCCTGGTAAAGGACGCCGGAGTGAATGTAGTCGTGGTCGCGCCAGACGGTGATGCCGTATTCATCCAGCAGGGCCTTCTTCAGCTGGAAGGTCTCATTGTCCTTCAGCCAGTCGGTATGGTCGCCGTGGTTCCAGAAGCAGGCTTCATGGCTGACGATCAGGTTGGCGCCCAGCTCGTGAGCCTTTCTGATGACTTCAATGCTGGCATAGATGGTGGTCACGATGCCGGTGCACTGGCCGTCGGTCGGGCCGTAAAGGACCTGGTCGCGGGTCCTCTGCTCGTCGATGGTGCCGTAGCCCTTGCAGTTTTTCTTGATGGTGAGAATTACTTCGCTGATTTTCATTTATCTGTCTCCCTGACCGCTCTGGCGGCCTGTTTATTACAGTTCCATTATACTATATGCGGGAAGAAGAAAGGGGGAATTTGCTATAATGGAGGCAGAGAACAGCCGCCAACGCAAGTGCTGCAGGAGGTAGGGAAATGCTGGTAAGCACAAGAGAACTGATCGACAATGCCGTAAAGAGAAACATCGGCGTGGGCGCCTTCAATGTCACCACGCTGTCAATGCTGCAGGGAATCATTGAGGCAGCGGAAGACGCGGGCGAGGGCATCATCATTGAATTCGCGACATCCCATGAGACCCGGGGAATCATTACCCTGGAAGAGATCGGACCGATCATGATGCAGTATGCCAGAAGGGCGAAGGTGCCGGTGGCCGTGCATCTTGATCATGGCGTGGAACTGGACTACCTCCGCAAGGCGCTGGACATCGGCTTCACCTCCATCATGTATGACGGCTCCTGGCTGCCTTACGAGGAGAACGTCGCCAACACCATCAAGGCCGTCGAGCTGGGAAGAAGCTACGGCGTCATGGTTGAGGGCGAGATCGGCAAGATGGCCGGCAACACCCTGACCAATGAGAAGAAGATGGAAGTCAGGGACGTCAAGAGGGAAAACTATACCAACCCCGATCAGGCCGGTGACTTCGTCAGAAGAACAGGCGTTGACATGCTGGCCTGTTCCTTCGGCAACGCCCACGGCATCTATAAGGAACCGCCGGTGCTGGACGTTGAACTGCTGCACGAGATCCAGGAAAAGACCGGCATACCGTTAGTCATGCACGGCTCTTCCGGCGTAAATGAGGAAGACTACGCCAGGGTCATCAGAAACGGCATCCGCAAGATAAACTACTATACCTATGCTTCTTTAGCCGCTTCCGACGCGGTACGCAATGCCTTTGCCAGCGATCCCGAGAAGTTCTGGAAGGTTCATGAGCTGGCCGTGCTGATGCGTCAGGCCGTAAGAGAAAAAGTCGGAAGAGCGATCACGCTCTTCAGTCAGCCCCAGTAAGTAAAAAGGAGGATCAGCGATCCTCCTTGTTTTCCTTCATGAACGCCAGCGTTTCCTCATGGCTGGGTATGCCGGCCCGGCCGCCGATCCGGCGGCATTTCAGAGCGGCTACCGCTGAGGCGTAGCGGATGTTTTCTTCCAGCCCCCAGCCTCGCAGCCAGCCGGCCAGAAAGGCGCCGTGGAAGACGTCGCCGGCTCCGGTGGTGTCGATGGCTTCGACTTCATAAGCCGGGAAGCGGACCAGCTGACCGTTGATCAGGGCAGCGCAGCCCCGGGATCCCAGAGTGGATATGATTATCTTGCCCTCCTGATTGGCGAAATACTTCATGGCTTCTTCCAGATCATCCCTGCCGGAGGCATAATAGGGGAATTCCTCATTCATGATCAGGATGTCCGCCAGCAGCGCCAGATTGGCGTTGAGCCTGGTGTCCTTCTTGCGCGCGCAGCCGTCCAGCGATACCGGTACCCCGGCTTCTCTGGCGATCTGGGCAGCGTGGAGGCAGTTGTTGTAGTTGGTGCCGTCAATGTGAAGAACGCGGGCATTGCGGATCATCTCTTCCTTCTCTTTTGTCCAGGTGATGTCGGGAAGATTGTTGGAATAGGGGAACTTGGTGCGGGTGGATCGGGCGGGGTCGATGAGCACATAGCCTTCGGTGCTGTGGCGGCCTTCGATGACCTCGACCTGACTGATGTCAACGCCTTCCCGCAGGAAATCCTCGCGGATGAACCGGCCGCCGAAATTGTCTCCGGTGTTGCCGATGTAGGCGGTCGAAAAGCCCAGCCGCTGAGCGGCCACCAAAGCGGTGGCGGTACATCCGCCGCCCTGATTGTGGATCTCCAGAATGTTGGCTGAGCCGTCTTCCTGCGGATATCTGTCGATGATGCACAGATAGTCATAGGCAGCGGCGCCGACGCCGACCACGTCAATTGTCATGCTGATACCTCTATCTGCATTATAGAAGAGAGCAGACCGGTTTTCAAATGCCTTTCCAAGGTGAAATACGGCAGGCTCGAAGATTATCCCTGCCTGTGATAGAATGAAATACAACAAGGCAACCGGAAGAGGAGGATGCGGACATGAAGGAACTGTATGTACAGGTAAGAGACAGATTGCTGAGAAAGAGCCGGAAGCTGAGCGACGTTTTCTTCGCGGCGGCGGCTCTGATGGTCATCCACGTGTTTGCCGGCTCCCTTGTCGGCATGCTCGTCACCAAGATACCGGTGATCAGAAATGCCATGGCTTCGCTGGTCTACTCCGCCAGCATGGTGGAGTTTCTGGACAACTACCTGATCTTCATCGGCATCTGGCTGGTGATCCTGCCGATCGTCATCATTTTCCCGGCCAACCGGCCGATGCTGAAGGCAATAAAGTACAGCCATCGGGGAAACAACCTGAAGGGCTTCATCTTCGGTATCCTCATGGGTTTCGGCACCAACGGTCTGTGCGTGCTGCTTTCCTGGCTGAGCGGCGACATCAAACTGTCCTTCTACGGCTTTGACTTTGTCGTGCTGCTGGTGTTTGCCGTTGCGGTATTCATTCAGTCCGGCGCCGAGGAACTGGCCGACCGCTTCTACCTCTATCAGAAGCTGCGCCGGCGCTACCGCCATCCGCTGTGGGCCGTGCTGGTCAACAGCCTGGCCTTCACGCTGCTGCACCTTGGCAATCCCGGCTTCACCCTGACAGCCGGCGTCCAGATCTTTCTGATCGGCGTCGTC
>JAGAFL010000018.1:0-3878 GCA_017612595.1 Erysipelotrichaceae bacterium
CTTGTGACCGCTCTCGTTATCCAGTTCCTCAATGGCCGTGATCTCACCGGAGACCTTGGCGATGATGGCCGGATGCTTGGGCGATCTGGCCTCAAACAGTTCTTCAACACGGGGCAGACCCTGCGTGATGTCGCCGCCGGCGTTGGCAACGCCGCCGGTATGGAAGTTACGCATGGTCAGCTGCGTGCCCGGTTCACCGATGGACTGGGCAGCCATGATGCCGACGACTTCGCCGTTTTCGACATACTTGCCGGTGGCCATGTTGCGGCCGTAGCAGCGGCGGCAGACGCCGTATTCGGACTGGCAGACGAAGGCGTTTCTGATGAGCACCTTCTGAATGCCGGCCTCAACGATCTGGCTGGCCTTCTTCTCGTCAATGAAGCCGACCTTGCGGGTGATGTTGTTGCGCTCTCTGACCATGGTCTGCAGTTCGGCAGCCAGCTGCAGGGCAGCTTCGAGGTCTTCAGCGGCATTGACGGCTTCGGACAGCTGATCAAGCTTGGCCTCTATCTGTCCGTCAAGCTCTTCCGTCTCCGGACAGGACAGGTAGTCGCCGTCCATGGCGGTGTAGTAGACGGACTTGACGGCCATCTTCAGCTGATCGCCCTGGGCCTTTTCCGCCAGTACGTCGAGCATGTCCTTCAGATCGCCGATCAGCTCGGACTTCTCGCCCGTGGAGACGATCAGTTCACCGGTATTGGGATCGAAGATGTCCTCATAGGCGTAGCGGCCAACCAGGCGGTCATACAGCTTTTCAATGGTGGTCTTTTCCTTGCGGTCCATGATCTCGGCGATCTCGTAGCCTTCGGAAGTACCGCAGTCGCCTTCACCGACGACAACGTCCTGGGCAACGTCGACCAGTCTTCTGGTCAGGTAGCCTGAGGATGCCGTCTTCAGAGCGGTGTCGGTCAGACCCTTACGGATACCGTGGGAGGAGATGAAGAATTCGCTTACGTTCAGACCTTCACGGAAGTTGGAGTAAATGGGAACCTCGATGATGGTTGACTGATAGCCCTTGGCGCTCTTGGCCTGGGTCGGCTTGCCCATCAGGCCTCTCATGCCGGCCAGCTGGGTGAAGTGCGACTTGTTACCACGGGCACCGGATACGGACATCATGTTGATCGGGTTCTTCTTGGGCAGAGAATCCATCAGCTCATCGCCGATGCGGTTCTTGATGCCGTCCCAGAGGTCCATCAGCTGCTTTTCCCATTCCTGCTCGGTGAGTAAGCCTCTCTTGTGCAGTCTCATCAGCCTGGCAGCCTTTTCCTTGCCTTCCTCAACGTACTTCTCCTTGTTGGGAGCGACCTTGATGTCGTCCAGGGAAATGGTCATGCCGGCGACGGTTGAGAACTTGAAGCCGTTGTCCTTGATGCGGTCGAAGTAGGTAGAAACGTGCGGTCTGTCGGGGTTCTCGTCGTTTGCGTAACGGCTGTAGACCTCGCCGATGACGTTGCCCAGATCCTTCTTGCGGACGGCGCTGTGGACCGGCATGGCGGCGATGTAGGCCGGGATGTCGGTACCGTAGTCAACGAAGTATTCGTCAGGCAGCCGCTTGTTCCAGTCGCCGGTGACCTCGTTGACATACGGGAAGTCGTCCGGGAACATCTGGTTGAAGATCAGCTTGCCGACGGTGGTGATCAGATACTTGTCGTTCTGTTCACGGGTGAAGAAGTTCTTCAGATGATACGGATTGACCTCCGGATCATCGCTTTCATATTTGGGATCGTACTTGTGCAGGGCTTTGGCACGGATGGCGATACGGGTGTGCAGATGGGTCTGCTTGGTGTCGTAGGCCATCATGACCTCGTTGATGTCCTTGTAGATGCGGCCCTCGGAATTGCCGAAGGTCTCCCACAGCTCGGCGCTGCGCTCATCGCCCAGCGCTCTGAGACGGGCGGCTTCCTCAAAGAACTCTTCCCTGGTCTCTTCCATCGTCAGATAGAAGTTGCCCAGGACCATGTCCTGTGACGGCGTAACGATCGGGTTGCCGTCCTTGGGGCCCAGAATGTTGTTGGAACCCAGCATGAGCACCTGTGCCTCGGCGCAGGACTCTTCGGACAGCGGAACGTGGACAGCCATCTGGTCGCCGTCGAAGTCGGCGTTGAAAGCCGTACAGACTAACGGGTGCAGACGGATGGCCCGGCCTTCAACCAGCTTGGGCATGAAGGCCTGAATGCCCAGACGGTGCAGGGTCGGAGCGCGGTTCAGCAGAACCGGGTGCCCGTTGACCACCTGCTCGACGACGTCCCAGATCCGGGGATCCTGACGGTCGATCAGCTTTTCGGCACTCTTGGGGTTGGTGGAGATTTCCTGGTAGACCAGTTCGTTGATGACAAAGGGCTTGAACAGCTGTAAAGCCATTTCGCGGGGGATGCCGCACTCGTTCATCTTCAGATCCGGTCCGACCGCGATGACGGAACGTCCGGAGAAGTCGACACGCTTGCCTAACAGGTTCTGTCTGAAGCGTCCCTGCTTGCCCTTCAGAGTGTGGGACAGCGACTTCAGAGCCCGGTTGCCCGCGCCGGTGACCGGCTTGGAGCGCCGGCCGTTGTCGATCAGGGCATCGACGGCTTCCTGAAGCATACGCTTCTCGTTCTGAACGATGATGGAAGGCGTGCCCAGATCCAGCAGCTTCTGCAGACGGTTGTTACGGGTGATGACTCTTCTGTAGAGGTCATTCAGGTCACTGGTGGCGAAGCGGCCGCCGTCCAGCTGCATCATCGGACGCAGATCAGGCGGTATGACCGGCAGCTTGGTAAGGACCATCCACTCGGGACGCTGACCGGATTCCCGGAAGGCGTTGATGGTGTCCAGTCTCTTGATCAGCTTCTTGCGCTTTTCGCCCTGAGCGCTCTCCAGCTGAGAGGTCAGTTCAGCGTATTCCTTCTCCAGGTCGACGTCTTCCAGCAGGGTTCTGATGGCGGCGGCGCCGATCATGGCGGTGAAGGCGCTGGAACCGTAGACTTCTCTGAGCCGGCGGTATTCAGCGGTGGAGATGACCTGCTTGTAGGTCAGCTCGGTGACGTTCTTGGGATCGGTGACGATCCAGTTGACGAAGTAGACAACTTCCTCAAGCTGCTTGGGAGCGACATCCAGAAGCAGGGCGATGCGGCTGGGCGTGCCCTTGAGGTACCAGATGTGAGCTACCGGAGCGGCCAGTTCGATGCGTCCCATCCACTCTCTTCTTACTGAGCTTCTGGTGATCATGACATCGCACTTGTCGCAGAAGATGCCCTTGTATCTTACTTTCTTGTATTTTCCGCAGGAACACTCCCAGTCCTTGGCGGGACCGAAGATGCGTTCGCAGAACAGACCGCCCTTCTCGGGCTTCTGGGAACGGTAGTTGATGGTTTCCGGCTTGGTGACGATTCCCTCAATGATGTTTCTCTCATCCTTATTGTTGGGATCCTTGTCACGGTACCGTCTGGACCATTCCACGATTGTATCAGGAGAGGCTAAGCCGATCTTAACCGATGCTACGTTATTGATGTTCATTAGTGCACCTCCTAATTCAGTTCTTCATCGTCGAAGCCGACAATGGCTTCCGGCAGTGAATCGATGCTGGCGGCAGCCGGCTCTTCGCTCTGCGGTCTTTCCTCGGCGGTTTCCTCCGGGGTCAGAACCGGGGCAGGCGTGCGGCTGTCCTCATCATTCTGGGAAATGTCCATGGCGTTGCCGTCCCTGTCGAAGACCTGAACGTCGAGAGCCAGAGCCTGCAGTTCGTGAACGAGAACGCGGAATGACTCGCCGACCGTGGGCTTGGGGATCGGCTTGCCCTTGATGATGGCTTCATAGGTCCGGGTACGGCCGATGACATCGTCTGACTTGACGGTCAGGATCTCATTCAGCGTATTGGCGGCGCCATAAGCCTCTAATGC
>JAGAFL010000159.1:0-2863 GCA_017612595.1 Erysipelotrichaceae bacterium
AGCGGTTCGTCAAGCAGTAACAGCCTGGGTTCCTTGACCAGGGCTCTGGCGATGGCGACGCGCTGCTGCTGGCCGCCGGAAAGCTGACCGGGCTTTCTGTTCATCATGCTTTCGACATGAACCAGCTTGGCCATCTCAGTGGCTTTCTTGATACGCTCGGCCTTGGGAACCTTCTTGATCTCCAGCGGGAAACAGATGTTCTCCATGACGGTCATGTGCGGATAGAGAGCGTAGTTCTGGAAGACCAGACCGACGCCGCGCTTTTCCGGCGACATGAAGGTCACATCATCGTCGTCAAACCAGATCTTGCCGCTGGTCGGCGTCAGAATGCCGGAGAGCATGTTCAGCATCGTGCTCTTGCCGCAGCCTGACGGTCCCAGAAGCGTTACCAGCTCACCGGACTCGATTACGGCTGAAAAGTCGTCGACAGCCGTATTGTCATCAAATTTCTTGACAATGTTTTCCAAACGTATCTTCATAGACATTCTCCTTTATCTGTCTGTAAAACGATCTGCCCCCTTGGCAGAACGCTGCCATCCGCGGATGGCACTGTTCTGCCAGTCATGTTTCCATGGCTGCGGAACAATAGAATAAAACAATGACAGAGGCGTTTTAAGATTGCCGAAGTTCAAATAAAACTCTGCTATCTTAATCCTCTGTCATTGCTTACTCTTTTCTAGTTATTCAGTATCGGTTGTCCTTGATTACTGAGCGTCCTTCAGGGCGGTATTGGCAGCTTCCTGCTGAGCCTTCAGGGTCTCGACAACGTCCTCGCCGGAAACGATGATCTTCTTCAGAGTCTGGATCATGGCTTCCTTGCAGCCGCTGGCGCCGGCAACGGAGATACGGGTTCCGGTGATCGGCATCATGGCAGCTAAGGCCTGCTGAGCAACTGACTTCTCGAAGTAGTCCTTGTATTCAGCTGATGATTCAACATCGCTGAACGGAGTGGCTGCGGAATACTTCTGAACGAACTTCACGTTGTTTTCAGCCTTGGTGAAGAACTTGGCGAATTCGGCAGCGCCCTCATCGGTATTGGCATCCTTGGTGAAGCCAACTAAGGCACGGGTGGTGATTTCGGCATATTCCTTGCCGCCGGCGATCTGCGGAACCGGTCCGGTGACGATGGTGAAGGCATCGTAGCCTTCAATGGCCTGCGGAGTGATGTAGCCTAAACCGGCTGATGAACCCATGTAGCTGAAGTACTGCCAGCTGCCGTACGGGCCTGAATGGTAGCCTTCGGGGTCGACCAGCTTGAAGTAGCCCTGTGATTCGGCATCCTTCCACCAGTTGATCCAGTCAACGAACTTCTGATCAGTCCAGTCGGTAACGGTTCTGTTGGTGTTGATGAAGTTCAGTCCTAACTGCTGTAAGGTAACGATACCTAAGGTATCAACTGAGTCAGGTCCGAAGCCGATGATGTTCTTCAGAACGCCGCCTTCGGCTCTCTCGCCGTCGACGACCGTCTTGCAGGCAGCCAGCAGGTCATCCCAGGTCTTGATGGTGTCCTTGTCGATGTTGTACTTTTCCAGCAGCTTGCTGTTGTAGAACATGATGGAACCGGTAACGGTGCAGACGATTGCATGCAGCTTGCCATCGGCAAATTCGGTTGAAGCGGCATAGACGCCTTCGGAGACGCGGTTCTTGTAGTCAGCATCAGAGAAGTACTTGCCGAAGTCCAGAGCCAGACCGGCATTTACATAGTCCTGAGCGGTGTTCGGATATAACCAGACAAGGCTCGGGCCGGTGCCTTCGGTAACTGATGAGTAGACCTTGGCTTCGAAACCTTCAAGAGTCTGAGTCTGCTGAACGACTTCCCACTTGTCCTGAGAAGCGTTGAAGGCCTCGACGATCTCCTGAACCATTTCTTCGTCATGGTCGGTCAGAGTGTGCCAGAAAGTAACCTTGACCTTTTCTGTCGGCTTCTTTTCACCGGAGCAGCCGGCGAAGGAGAAGAGTAACAGTACAGCAAGTAATGCGCTTAAGATTTTCTTCATAATTTCCTCCTCTTAATTACTTGTCGTTTTTATTATAGTATCTTTCCCTTCCGAATTAAATAGCGAAAGCCACCTTGTTAAGGGAATCCATCCGCTTCACAAGGTTCCTTTTTTCCCGGTCCCCTACCGGGGCGCCAGGCAGACGCAACCGGGAAAACGGTGCTATAATAACAGGGTAGAAAAACAGGAAAGTGAGCTGAGAAACATGACAAAGGTAGACATCTTTTCAGGATTTTTGGGCGCCGGCAAGACCACGCTGATCAGAAAGCTGATCGCGGAAAGCTATGCCGGGGAGAAGATCGTGCTGATTGAAAACGAGTTCGGCGAGATCGCCATTGACGGCGGCTTTCTGCAGGACGCCGGCATTGAGATCAGGGAGATGAGCCAGGGCTGCATCTGCTGCTCGCTGGTCGGCGACTTCCGGGAAGCCCTAGGCAAGGTGCTGGCGGAAATGCACCCGGAAAGGATCATCATCGAGCCTTCCGGCGTCGGCAAGCTGTCCGACGTCATCCGCGCCGTCCAGAAGGTCGGCAGCGATGAGCTGCAGCTCAACAGCTTCACCACCGTCGTTGACGTCAACAAGTGCCGGATGTACATGAACAACTTCGGCGAGTTCTTCAACGACCAGATCCAGCATGCCAACTCCATCATTCTCAGCCGCACGCAGAATACCGACGAGAAGAAGACCGAGGAAGTCGTTGAACTGCTCCGGGCAGCCAACCCCAACGCCACCATCGTCACCACCCCCTGGGATCAGCTGACCGGACAGGACATCCTCGACACCCTGGAGCACCGCAACACCCTGGAGGCCGAGCTGCAGAAGCTGGCTCAAAAGACCACGGAAGAAGAACATCACCATCATCACC
>JAGAFL010000160.1:0-5164 GCA_017612595.1 Erysipelotrichaceae bacterium
AGAAACCGTCAACGGTCTCGGTCATGTAAGCGATGAATGCACATGCAGTCCAAGGATATGGAGAGTTGTCAGTAACAAACAGATAGTGGCAGTAAGCGTAGCCGCCGATGCCTTCAAATCCAGGCTGATATGCAGCAACCTTGATGTTGTTTACAGAAACAGTATCCGTTTCTTCAACAGAACGAACCTTTGAATAAACCAGCAGACCAAACTTGTCAACGGCAGAAGCATCAACCAGAGTGTTGCAGATCGGGCCGTCATCGGTTACAGCGTTGTAGCTGTTGACCCACAGTTTGATCCAGGCAAGCGCGTATTTGCCGTTTTCGCCTAAACCCAGTTCTTCTGCGTCTTTCGCCATTTCATCTACTGTCGGCTGGAAGTATGCCTGTTCAGCAGCAGGAAGCTTGTCGTAAGCATCCTTCAGATAAGCGGCATATTCATCCTTCGTCAGCATGTACAGGAAGTTCTTGCCGACGATTTCAGAGTCGATATCCATGAACAGACCATGTTCGCCTTCAGCTACGAAATCCCAGCAGTTGTCATATGTCTTGTCAGGGTTAACGCAGTTGTATTCGAAGATCTTGTTCAGAGTCTGTAAAGGCAGATATCCTTTGTATTCTTCAGGAGTTGTGCCGTTTGCTTCAGCCCACTCTTTTGGAATGAATGTATCCAGAACACCGGTCTGAACCATCTTGGATTCGATCTGGTTGCCATCCTGAATCAGGGTCATGGCGAAGGTGCCGACTTCCTTTAAGCCGTCAGCAGTCAGCTGATCGAAGATCTTGTTGTTCTTCGGCTGCTGCCATTCGAAGTTCATGGTGTATGAAGCATCGATGGTCTTCAGATAGTCGATGAATAACGGTAAGGCGCTCTTGCCACGGCTGGAGTTGCCGACACCGTAGAAAGTCTTGCCATTGGACTCTTCGATAGCCTTCTTGGCCAGTTCTTCGAGAGTCATGTTCTGAGCTTCAGCAATGATCTTCTGAACAGCAGACTGTTCAGCAGGCTTGTTGTTGTTATTGCCGCATCCGACTAAGGAGAGGACTAATAACATGCTCATTAACAAACATACTAATTTCTTCATGATTTAATATCCTTTCTTATTACTGTTTGTAAGCGATTTCATTTTACCGCTTTAACGGCCTTCTGTCAATTGAAGATTTCACATTTATTTCACAAATTCCCGGCTTGTCTGTTCTTCTCCGGCCCCTGAAAAAAACCGGCGTTTTCAGCCGGAAATAGTCGTTTCTTACTGTCTGATTACGGATTCAGAAGTGAGGCAATGGCCTGGGCAATAGCCCGGTTTCCTTCAGCGTTGGGATGCACGCCGTCGGCAAACCACTCGGGATGGCCGGCCGTCAGCTCATGGAGATCGATGACCGGCAGGCCCATTTCCTCACCCGTCTGCCTGATGATCTCGGGCAGCTGGAGATCGATGACCTGTCGGTCAACGAAGAAGGCCACGATGCCGCTCAGCGGATCCGGATAGCAGCACGGCGGGATCATCAGAACAACCTTTGGCCTCCCCGGCAGATCCAGATAGCTCTGGGCAAACTGCCGGTACTGCTCTTCATAACGCTTACGGTTCCAGTTGAAGTGCTTGGCGTCATTGGTACCCAGCATGATGATATACATCTCAGCCTGACACTGACGGGAATACTGACAGATCGGATCATCTACGTAAGGAAAGTCGCCCTCCTTCTGTAGGGTGCGTCCGGAAGCCCCGTAATTGATGACCTGATACTCATCGCCAAATATCTCGTTGAGCAGGAATTCCCAGGTCAGTTCCTTCTTTCCCCCGACCCCGTTGCCATAGGTGATGCTGTCACCGATGCAGGCAATGTGTTTCTTTCCCGAATCAACAACCGGCTGTCTTTTGCCGGCAAAGTGTTTCATCAGAAAATGTCCGATAATCCTGTGCAGTTCCATCTTCATCCCTTCTTTGTCATTCTCTACGATTTATTATACCGCATCACGGCACTAAGCATCGGAATGTCAATACATTTCATAGAGAAATCCTAGGCAAGAAAGTTCATGATCACACTGATCATCATTTCCTTCTCCTGAGGCCTTGACTCAGCAATCATTATCGTCAGTGCGACCAGAGTATGATCATCCATTGTTTTCTCACCGTCGACGAAAAAAGAATACCGTTAGCCCACCGTCGAAACTCAATTCCGCGTTTTGATTTTACCTGATATCCGATGGAAATGATCATGTCCAGATTGTAGTGTTCAATTTCTCTTTCGATTCTTCGAGTCCCTTCCATCTGAACTGTTGCAAAATTTGCAACAGTTGACTCTCTGTTAAGTTCTTTTTCCGCAAATACATTTCTAATGTGCTTTGATATCGTTGATTTATCCCTTTGGAACAAATCAGCCATTTGATCCAGCGAAAGCCATACCGTTTCGCTTTCAATCTGAACCGGCAAAGTCACAGTCTTATCCTGCGTTTCAAACAGTACAGTTTCGTTCATTTTCATCACCCAAAGACATTGTCAGATAACACGTACTGTCAGCGCACTGCTGACGTTTGCTGTTAATTGCCGTGATTTACTGTCAGAAAAACTCCCTGCCTTTCCGCAGGGAGTTCAAAATTTCATATGCTGCTGAGGAACTTTCAGTCCTTCAGCGCTTCGCCGACCGCGACCGTGCAGGCCAGGGTAGCGCCGACCATCGGGTTGTTGCCCATGCCGATCAGTCCCATCATCTCTACATGTGCAGGTACGGATGAGGAACCGGCGAACTGCACGTCGCAGTGGGTCCGGCCGATGGAGTCGGTGATGCCGTAGGAAGCCGGACCGGCTCCTACGTTATCCGGGTGCAGGGTGCGTCCGGTGCCGCCGCCGGAAGCGACGGAGAAGTAGTCGACGCCGTTGGCAACTGCCCACTTCTTGTAAGTGCCGGCTACCAGATGCTGGAAACGGATGGCGTTGGCTGAGTTGCCGGTAATGGAAACGTCCACTCTTTCCAGCTTCATGACTTCAACCGCTTCATCAACAGTGGAATTGGCGTAAACCTTGACCTCGGATCTCTCGCCCTTGGAGAAGGCCTTCTCACCCAGAACCCTGAGCTGCTGGGTCTGATGGTCGAACTCCGTCTCGACATAGGTAAAGCCGTTATAGCGGGCCAGCGTATAGCCGGCATCCTTGCCCAGGCCGTTGAGAATGACCCTTAACGGCGTCTTTCTCAGTTTGTTGGCGGAACGGACGATGTTCAGTCCGCCTTCGGCCGCCGCAAAGGACTCGTGACCGGCCAAAAGGCAGAAACATCTGGTATTTTCATCCAGCAATTTGGCGGCCAGATTGCCATGGCCTTCGCCAACCCTTCTTGCTTCCGCCACGGAGCCGGCAACCGTAAAGGCCTGCAGTCCCTCGCCGATGGTGCGGGCGATCTCGGATGCCGTTTGGCACTGTCTTTTCAGCGCGACTGCGCAGCCGACGGTATAGCCCCATACGGCGTTATCAAAGGCGATCGGCTGAACGCCCTTGACGATCTTTTCCACATCGACGCCCTTTTCCAGGCAGATCTCTCTGGCCTGTTCAAAACTGTCGATGCCGTTTTCCTTCAGGTAAGCCAGCGTCTTGGCTTCTCTTGATCCTTTTCCTTCAAAATTAACCATGCGCTGCCTCCCTATTTCTCGCGCGGATCGATGTAATCCGCGGCGTCTTCATACTGCCCATAGGTGCCCGTGCAGGCCTTGAAGGCCTCATCCGGGCTTTCGCCCTTGCGGATGCGGTCCATCATCTTGCCCAGATGAACGAACCGGTAGCCGGTAACTTCCTTCTCGTCGTTGACCGCCATGTCCAGCACGTAGCCTTCCGCCATCTGTAAGAGTCTGGGTCCCTTCTCCAGGGTAGAGAAGACAGCGCCGTTGGCGGAGATCAGGCCCTTGCCAAGATCTTCCAGGGTAGCGCCGACCGGTAAGCCGTCATCGGTAAAGGCCGTCTGGCTGCGTCCGTAGACCATCTGCATGAAGATCTCCCGCATGGCCACGTTGATGGCATCGCAAGCCAGATGGGTATTCAGGGCTTCCAGAAGCGTCTTGCCGACCAGGTGTTCGCCGGCCACTGCCGCTCCATGAGTGGCACCGGTACAGCCGGTGGTCTCCACCAGGGCTTCAACGATGACGCCGTCCTTGACGTTGAGGGTCAGCTTGCAGCAGCCCTGCTGAGGGGCGCAGCGGCCGACGCCGTGGGACAGACCGGAGATCTGGCTGATGTCCTTCACCTGGACCCACTTGCCCTCGATGGGCAGTTCCGCCGGGCCATGGCCCTTGGGGCAGTTCAGCTTAACCTGCTTTTCTACTTCAGGTGATATTTTCATTTTGTTTACCCTCTTTTCTCAAAAAGAGGATGCAGCGAGCTGCATCCTCCCAGTGCATTACTGCTAGATAAGCATGCGCTTTGCTCTTTCCGCAGCGGCTGCTTCGTCTTCTCTCTCATACCACATCGGGCTGGGGAATTTCAGATAGCAGGTGTCGCCGGCGGCGAACATGTTGCGGTGCGGAGTCTGAACGCGGATGACCTGGCCCTTGACGTCAACCAGATACTCGATCAGGTCAGTCAGGAAGATTCTCTTGATGATCTTGCCTTCGAAGCCTTCGTTGTGGTTGATCTCAATGGTATTGGGTCTGGTCGCCATCAGCATCTCGCCCTTCCGGTCTGCCGGAGCCTTTACCGGTAACGGTGAGGTGTCATCGCCTTCCAGATAGACCTTGCCGCCCTTTTCCACCACGTTGGTGAAGTTGGACTGGCCTAAGAAGTCGTGAACGATCTTGGTAGCCGGATGGTTGTACAGGTTGGTCGGAGTATCGATCTGCACCATCTTGCCCATGTCCATGACCAGCATCCTGTCGGACAGTGCCATGGCTTCGGACTGGTCGTGGGTGACGAAGATGATCGTGAAGTTGTACTTCTTCTGCAGGGCCTTGATCTCGAATCTCATGTTCTCCCTCAGCTTGGGGTCGAGGTTGGACAGCGGTTCATCGAGAAGCATGACCTTCGGATTGACGACGATGGCTCTGGCCAGAGCGATGCGCTGCTGCTGACCGCCGGACAGATCGCCCGGGAACACCTTTTCCATGCCGTCCAGTGAGACGGACTTAAGGGCGCTCTTGACGCGGCTTTCGATCTCGTCCTTGGGACGCTTCTGCACCTTCAGGG
>JAGAFL010000019.1:0-10424 GCA_017612595.1 Erysipelotrichaceae bacterium
GGAGGAAGAGGTCTGAACTTCTGCATCTGCCACATCTGCAGAAGGTCATCACGGTTTAAACCGATCCATTCCCGGACCAGAGCCAAAGCCTTAGGCGGAAGATAACCTTCCAGAATCATCCCCGTTTTAATTTCAACAGCGGCCATGTCTTCACCATACAGAGCATGTACGTGCGGCGGATTATGCTCTGCCTGCTGGAAATACATGCGGATGATGATTCCGTAAAACCTTGACAATACCGGCATCAGTTCTCTCTCCCTTTTCAGTTTTATTTTATCACGTTTCCGTGATATTTCAACCGTATTATCTCCTTTTTCTCATTATCATCAACGCAAAGAAAACAGCGGACAGGCATGCCTGTCCGCTGAATTCCAGTATTGATTATTTTGCCAGCTGTTTTTCGTCGACTTCCTTATGCATGGCTTTCAGGAATTCCTCAAAGTCCATGGTCTCAGTTGCCTGAGAGCCGTAGCGGCGGGCGGTGACGGTCTTATTATTGACCTCGTTATCGCCGATGACCAGCTGAATGGTGACCTTCTTGACCTGGGCTTCCCTGATGCGGTAGCCCAGCTTTTCATTGCGGTCATCCAGCTTGGCCCGGAAGCCTTCTCTCTGCAGTCTTTCGGTGACCTCCCTGGCGTAATCGGTATGGGTATTGGGATTGACCGGAATGACGGAGAACTGCTGAGGCGCCAGCCACAGCGGCAGCTTGCCCTTGGTCTCTTCCAGTAAGAAGGAGACGAAGCGGTCAATGGAGCCCAGAATGGCGCGGTGAATGACGACCGGAGTCTTCTTTTCGCCTTCCTCGTTGACGTAGTTGAGTTCGAATCTTCTCGGCAGTAAGAAGTCCAGCTGAATGGTCGACAGCGCCACTTCGTTGCCGATGGCCGGCTTGACCAGAACGTCCAGCTTGGGGCCGTAGAAGGCGGCTTCGCCGATAGATTCGAAGTATTCAATGTCCAGGCCGCTCATGACTCTTCTTAATGAATCCTCGGCGGTATTCCACATCTCATCGTCCGGGAAGTACTTCTCGGTATCAGCCGGGTCTCTTAATGACAGACGGCACTTGTATTCGGTAATGCCGAAGTCCTTATAGACTTCCAGGATCAGGTCGAGAACGCCCTTGAATTCGGCTTCGATCTGCTCGGGAGTACAGAAGATGTGGGAGTCATTCTGAGTGAAGCATCTGGCTCTCTCGATGCCCTTGACGGCACCCTGAGCCTCATAACGGAAGTCATTGGCCACCTCAGCGATCCTTAAGGGCAGATCGCGATAGGAGTGGGCCTTTGATCCGTAGATGACCATGTGGTGCGGGCAGTTCATCGGTCTTAAGACGTAGGCGTCATCGATCTTGTTGGCGTCGATGCTTTCCATGATCTGCTTCATGGTCAGATCTTCGTTGTCCTCGTCCATCTTGACCATCGGGGCAAACATGTCGGCCTTGTAGTGATCCCAGTGACCGGAAGTCTTGTAGAGGGCGACGGAGCCCAGGTCGGGAGTATGGACATGCTGGTAGCCATGGGCGATCTCCATGTCGGTGATGTAGTTCTGCAGGGTACGCCAGATGATGTAGCCGTTAGGCAGCCATAAGGGCAGTCCCTTGCCGACCAGATCGGAAAGCATGAAGATCTCCATCTCCTTGCCGATCTTGCGGTGGTCGCGGTCACGGGCATCCTGCAGGTAAAGCAGGTAGGCGTCCAGGTCTTCCTGGTTTTCGAAGCAGATGCCGTAGATCCGCTGCATGACCTTGTTTTTGGAGTCACCCTTGAAGTAGGCGCCGGAGAACTTGAGCAGCTTGAAGTACTTCATCAGCTTGGTATTCTCGACGTGCGGGCCGCGGCAGAGGTCGACGAAATCGCCCTGACGGTAACAGGTGATGACAGTCTCATTTTCGTCCATGTTGCTGATTAGGTCGATCTTGTACTCGTCGTCCTTGAACATTTCCAGGGCTTCGGCCTTGGAGATCTCCTGACGGACGATGTTCTTGCCGTCCTTGGCGCACTTCTTCATTTCCTTTTCAATGGCCGCCAGATCCTCGTCGGTTATGACGGCATCGCCCAGATCCATGTCATAGTAAAAGCCGTCGGTTATGACTGGTCCGACCCAGAACTTGGCCTGGGGATAAAGGTGCTTGACCGCCTGGGCCATCAAATGGGCACAGGAATGGTTCAGCATGTTCAGCCTTTCGTCTTCTCTGATGTTCAGTTCGTTCATCTTGATTTCGCTCATGTTTCCTACCTCCAAAAAAATAAACGTCCCTGTAAAAGGACGTTGGATTGACGTGGTACCACCTTAATTGCTTCTCATTGAGTTATAACGGAACAACCGGGTCTTTTTCAAAAGCCTGCTCCCAGGCGGTAAGATATTTCGTCCTCAAACCGTTTTCACCGGCCACGGTTCTCTCTGATCAGACAGCCATATCTGTTGTCCTGTTCACTGCATTACCTATATTTAACTCTTATAAGCAATAAAAGTCAAACAATATATTTCGTCACTGCACACTTGAAATGAAAATCAAATACACCTTTGCGGACGAAAAAACACATTTGACGTATGTTTTGGGTCCACTTTGGCTTATTCCCGCTTAATAATCTATGCAAATTTAAAGTTCAACTTTAATTTTGCATGAATTTCATATCAGTTGAACCCTTTTGATTATTAATAACGATCTTACAGACCGGTACCGACCAGAAGTTCGGTTACGACGTCTTTGATGATTCTCCTGTCCGCAAAGATGCTGCCGTTTTCACTGTTCTATCATGGACAACGCTCATATTGGTCAGGTTTCAAGCATTATAAAGGAAAACCCGCCGGCTTGATGATACAATGAAAGGGAAGAGAGGAGGCGCGTCCATGGCACAGGAAAAGCGCATCGACCTGACTGAAGGTCCGATCGGAAAGCAGCTGCTGAGGTTCGTCTGGCCCATCATCATCGCCAACGTCTTCCAGCAGATCTACAACATCACCAATTCGCTTATCGTCGGCAACTACATCGACACGGAAGCCCTGAGCGCCGTCAGCGCCACCAACTCCATAACCATCATTACACAGTACTTCTATTTCGGCTTCTCAACCGCCACCAGCATCCTGGTTGCCAACTATTACGGCGCCGGCCGCAAGGACAAGGTCAAGAAGGCCATCGAGACGGCCTTCATGGTCGGCATCACCGTCGGCATCCTGTTCTTCGGACTGCTGGAGCTGTGCACTCCGCTGTTAATGCGCATCAGCAACATCGACGCCTCCATCTATGAGAACGCCGAGCGCTACCTGCGGGTCTACGTCATCGGTGATACGCCGATGATGATCTACAACATCTGCTTCTTCATCATGCGTTCCATGGGTGATTCCCGTACCCCGACCAGGTATCTGATCGTCTCCTGTCTGATCAATCTGGTTTTGGGCATCGTCTTTGTCGGCTTTATGCACATGGGCGTCATCGGCGTCGCCCTGGCTACCACCATCGCCCAGCTGATCATCGCCGTCATGGCCGTAATCCGGGTGCTGCATCTGGATGAGGAAATAAAGATCGATCTGCTGCACATGCAGCCCGACACCTCCATGATCAGAAGCATGTTCACCCTGGGCATCCCCGCCGCCTTCCAGAACATCCTGATCGCTTTGAGCGAATTCACCGTTCAGTCCTATATCAACATGTTCTCCAATGAATTCATCGCCGGCATCGGCGTCGCCTCCAAGGTCTCCCTGTGGGTCCACATGCCGATGCACGCCGTTTCCACGGTAGCCACCAGCTATGTCGGCCAGAATCTTGGCGCCGGCAAGTACGAGCGGGTCAAGGAAGGCATCCGGTTCTGCCTGCGCTTTGCCATGGCCATGACCGTGGTGCTGGCAGCGATCTTCTTCGTCTTCGCGCCCTTCATGGTCAGCCTGTTTGACCGCAATCCCGAGGTCATCAGATACGGGTCGATCCAGACGCGCCTCAACGTGCTCAGCTACATACCGCTGACCTGGTCGCACATCTATAACGGCTGCTGCCGGGGCGCCGGCAACGTGAAGGCACCGATGATCATCGCCGTATTCAGCCAGTGCATCGTCCGCTTCATCTTCGTGACCGTCGGACTGAAGCTGTACTTCAGCGAGATCATCCTCTATTTATCCGCGCCCCTGGCCTGGTCACTGGCCGGTGTGCTGGCGCTGATCTACTTCCATGCCAGCAAGTACACAAAGGAAGCGCAGCTGCGGTAAGCCATTCATGACAGAGGCCCGGCCGGGCTTTTTTTAGTGCAGTTTCCGACTTTGCATATTCGTGATATAATTACTCTGTATGACAGAAATCGCTGAGAAGATCCCGGAAAGACGCTCCCTGTGGAAAAACATAGCGCTGACGACCATCTGCCTGGTGCACATCACCTCGCTTTTTCTGGTGAAGGCCGTCATTGACCTCAAGGTCATCCCCGGCAAGTACATCCGCATTCTCGCCATCGTTTTAGGCGTCCTGAATCTGCTGGTACTGTTATCGGTACTGGCCAAGAGATCATCAAAGATCATCAAGTTCCTGACCGCTCTTCTGTGTGTGCTGATGATCGGCGTCAATGCCACGGGCACCTATGCTCTTCCCTACTACAAAGGCCGGGTGGAAAAGATGTTCGTCGACATTCCCGATGTTACTGAACTCTACATGAACGTCTACGCGCTCCAGACATCAGGATATGAGAGCCTGGACGATCTCATCGGAAAGAAGATGGGAATCCAGACGACCCTGGACATCGAAAACCAGCAGCTGGCCCTTGAGGAAATCGAAAAGCAGCTGGACGGCGAGAAGATCGATCTGGTCGAATATGAAGACTTCTACGCGGCAGTCGAAGCGCTGTACAAAGGCGAAGTCGATGCCATAATGCTCAATGACGTCTATGCGGAGATCGTCAGCGAAAATGACGACTATGCAAGCTTCGCTGAAGATGCCATGCTGATCGTTCAGATAACCCAGCAGGTCATCGATGACAATAACAATAAGAAGCCGGATCAGTATACCGGCGACGTCACCAAGAGCCCGTTCATCGTCGGCATTGCCGGAAGCGACAACTTCAAGAGTTCACCCACCACAACCGGCCGTACCGATGCCAACATCGTCTGCGTTGTCAATCCCAACACCCGGCAGATCCTGATGATCACTATCCCGCGTGACTCGCATCTGCCGATCGGCGGTGACACGAAAAAAATGGACAAGATTACCCACGCATCCATCTACGGCATTGAAGCCTGGAAAGATACCGTTTCCTATCTTCTCGGCACGGAGGTAAACTTCTATGTCCGGGTGAACTTCCGCTCGCTCATCGACATCGTCGACGCCCTGGGCGGCCTGACGATCAACAACCCCTATGCCTTCACATCAACCAAGCATCAGGTCTGGGACAAGGCCAGAAACAAGGCTGTCTGGATGACATATTCCTATGCTGAAGGCACGATAACCATGACCGGAAATGAGACTCTGCTCTACGTCAGAGAAAGATATGCCCTTAAGGACAATGACATGGGCCGCAACCAGCATCAGGCCATCGTCCTGAAGGCCTTGATCGATACCGTTATCAGCAAGGATGTCATCACCAAGGCTGATGCCCTGCTGACCGCTCTGGAGGGCAAGTTTCTGACCAACATGACCTCTGATCAGATATTCTCTCTGGTACAGATGCAGCTCAGCGACATGTCCGGATGGCATTTCACCAATTACAGCCTGACCGGCAGGACCGGCCCGGGCGAAAGCTATGCCATGGGCAAGGGCAAGCAGCTGAGCATGGTATTCCTGAATGATGACAGCATCAATGAAGCCAGGCAGCTGATCCAGCGGGTCATGAACAACGAGATCCTGTCCGACTGACAATAC
Source organism: Erysipelotrichaceae bacterium (assembly GCA_017612595.1). Lineage (GTDB taxonomy): Bacteria > Bacillota_I > Bacilli_A > Erysipelotrichales > Erysipelotrichaceae > UBA1783. The sequence continues at coordinate 5,840 of JAGAFL010000019.1, forward strand.
GCCAGGAGAGAACCAAAGCGGATCCTCATCCGCTTTTTTTCTGTCAGTTTCTCCTGTCTGACCGCCTAAGCCCAAAAGAAAGGGGAATCGCTGGCGATCCACCCTTGATGTCTGTTTTATTTTTCCGGCTGCTGACTTTCGTCTGCGGCTTTCTTTGCCTGGCGGCTGGCCTTTATCGCCTCCGCCTTTCTGATCGTTTCATCCTGCTCTTTGAGCATCTCCTGACGCTCTATTTCCTTCTGAGCCGCCGCCATTTCCTGCATCTCTTCCTCATTCTTGGGAAGCTGCTTATGATCAAGGAAATAGTCATAGGCCAGACAGACGGTCTCGACATCTTCACTGAAGACGATCTGTTCGCCCTTGTGCAGCCAGAGTACCTTGTTGCACATGCGGCGCACCTGAGGAATCGAGTGGGATACCAGAATGGTCGTTGCTCCATTGGCGATGATGCCGCGCATCTTGGCCTCGCTCTTCTTGCGGAAGCCGCCGTCACCGACTGACAGCACTTCATCCAGAATCAGAATGTCCGGCTGGATGAGGCAGGCGATGGAAAAGGCCAGACGGGACTTCATTCCGGAAGAAAGCTGCCTAAATGGCGTATCCTGGAAGTTCTGCAGTTCGGCGAAGGAGATGATCTCATCATACTTCTCGTTCATGAACTTCCGGCTGTAGCCCAGCATGGCGCCTCTCAGATAGGTGTTTTCCCTGACGGTCAGGTTTCCGTCGAAACCGCTGGAGAGTTCCAGCAGAGCCGCAATGGTGCCGGTCCTGCTTATCGTGCCTTCTGCCGGGGAAAGAATGCCGGAGATGGCCTTCAGGATGGTTGACTTGCCGGCGCCGTTGGTGCCGATGATGCCCAGCATGTCGCCGTCCTCCAGACTGAAGGTGACGTTTCTGTCCGCCCACAGTTCCCGGACGATCAGTTCCTTCTTCAGGAGCTTGATGAAATAGTCCTTCATGCCGGTATTCTTGATGTCTCCGGTAAGGTATTTTACCGATACGTTGTTTACTTCCAGACGTACTGCCACCTGATCCACCTCTTTCTACATGTAATAGACGAATTTGGTGTTGTACTTCTCATACAGATAGGCACCAAGCGACAGAACGAACAGCGCGTCAAAGAAGATCAACAGATGCAGCCAGAGCGGCGGAATGATGCCGTCAATGACAATGCTGCGGAAATAGTAGATGAAGCAGTAGACCGGGTTGATGAAGAACTTGATCCGGGCAGCTTCCGCGAACTGATTCACGTTATAGAAAATGGCTGACATGTAGGAGATCAGCCTGAGCACGACGTCATAGAAATAGCTTACGTCCATGAAGAACGTATAAAGGGCGGAAAGCACGAAGCCGGCGCCGATGTTGAACATCAGCAGCATGAATATCGGATAAAGCAGGGCAAGGTATTTCCACGAGAATGACAGTCCGTCGATCCTGATGAATATCATGTAGACCACCATGTTCAGCAGGAAGCTGATGAACACCTGGACATTGCTGGCCAGAACGAACAGGCTCTTGGGGATGTTGACCTTGTCAATGATCCGGGCATTCTGCCTTAAGGCCCGCATGCCGCTCTTGGTGGCGTCGGAGTAGTAGTTGAAGACGATCTGTCCGGAAAGCAGGTAAGTCGTATAGTTGGCGGTAGTGCGGCCGAAGAATTCCATGAAGATCATCCTCATGACCAGAAACATCAGCAAAGGAAGCAGGACGCTCCAGATCATGCCCAGCCAGGTCCCCTTGTACTTTATCTTGAAATCTCTCTTTACCAGTTCCTCAAACAGGAACTGGTAGTTCTTTATCTTTCTGAACATTACGGTTCAATTCCTCTCAGAACAGTCTGACGTTGATCCTGTACAGGATGTAGCAGATCGCCAGAAAGGAAAGCACGGCGATCATCAGCAATACAAATTCACGGAAGCTTCTCTTCATGTGCCTCTCCTTTCTGTCACATTCCCATATATGATAGCCCATCTTACGGCAGATGGCAATCAGGACTCCGCCGCCCCGCACTCTTCAGCGATCATCTCGCCGATGGTGACCGTGGCGTTTCCGCTCTCCCGGATCCCGGCGTCGCGGTGATGCTTTTCGATCTTTTCCGCGTATTTCTTCTCATCAAAATCCAGGATGATCTGCCTGAGCTGCCCGTTGTCTTGCGCCAGCAGGGCCGGCCAGTCAGCCGGATCGCTGTAGAAGGTCCTCTCCTTCTGATACTCCTTCAGATCAGGCGCGTAGAGGAAGCAGGGCTTTCCCAGCAGCGAGAAATCCCAGATCGATGAGGAGTAGTCGGTTATCAGCACATCCGCGGCCAGCAGCAGCTGCTGCATGTCCGGGTAATCGCTGACATCAGCACCGCCGGCGGCCAGCGGACGGTTCTTCAGATAGTAATGATAGCGTACCAGAAGCTTCCAGCGGCCGCCGAAGCGCTGGCTGAGCGCCTTCAGCAGCTGAGACTGGTCAAGATCATAAGCACCGCCATCCAGGCGGTTGCGGAAAGTCGGGGCATACAGAGCGATCCGGCAGTCAGCCAGGCCGAGCTCTTTTCTGACCGTTTCAGCCGCCTTCTGATCTCCGTTTACCAGAATGTCGTTGCGGGGAAGGCCGCATTCGATTATCTCGCCTTCATACCGGAACGATCCCCGTATGGTGTCGCGGCTGAAAGCTTCAGAACTGGAGACAAACCAGTCAACTTCCGCCATCTTGGCAATGACGTGCTGTTTTTCCAGCTCGCCGGTATCCCGGCGGTCAGCGCCGACCTGCTTGTAGTCGCCGCCGCCGTGCCAGGTGTTGATGACGGTCTGCTGAGGGCGGAAATGGAGCAGGGACCAATGCTCAACGTTGTCCACGTAGACGTGACAGGTCAGGGCATGGAAAAGATAGCGGAGCGACTTGTAGCGGACCGTGGTGATTCCCTGTTTCTTCAGATCAGCGTGGCTTTCCGGGTCGACGAACGCCCAGATGATCTGCAGATCATCCGGGTAATTGGCCCGCAGATACTCGCTTATCACTTTGGGACTGTCGGAATACTGCCGGCCGGAGAAGGACTGAAACAGCACGCGGTTCTTCACCACCGGAAAAACGCTGAAAACCTTCAGCAGGATCCTTATCAGCTTTTCCAACAGATACTTGATTCTCAGTTTCATTTGTTTCCTTCTGACAAGTAGTATTTTCCACGGTAGCTGAGATAGGAGTTGTTCAGATCGATCAGCACGACGTCGTGCTTCGGACAGCGCTCATCCTCTGCCGGATAGCTCATATAATCGCCGAACAGTCTTTTCAGATAGCGGTCATAGCCGGCGGGCACCGGCATGCTGAGGCCTGCGAAATCCATCTCCACGGTTTCAAAGTCCCGGCGGGGATGAGGCCAGAACAGCGCCCGGAAGGAAGTCATCAGTTCCTTGACGGTCGCGGAACTGTCAAAGTCATAACGGCTCATGGCCTTTTCATGTCTCTTCCAGATGCGGTAGCGTCTCTGCGGGCTGCGCACCAGCGACAGCACCACGGATGTTGCCGTTCTCAACAGCTTTCCCTGATGATCGGGCAGCCGCTGAACATTGAAGATGCCGAACATCACCGCGTGCCAGATCTGCGACAGACGGGCCAGCGGGTTTTCCGGGCAGCCGTCGAAAGGCATGACATCGATGGAGACGCCATGGCAGATGTCCAGATCAGCGCTGTGGCGGTTGATGAAGGTCGTATGGATGTCCGCCAGCTGCATGTCAGCCTGGCGGATGTTGGTATTCTCATCGGAGCGGCAGAGAGCGTAGCGGTCATGATCGCCGATCTGCGGCCAGATCTCCCAGAGCTTTTCGTAATCGCCCCGGGGCATGAAGACATCGATGTCATCATCCCAGGGAATGAAGCCGTGATGGCGGACGGCGCCGATCAGCGTGCCGCCGCCGGCCCAGTAGCGCAGGCCGTTTTCCTTGCAGACAGACTGGAAGTAGCGGAAGATCTCCAGCATCTTATGCTGAAGCTGTTCGACGGTCACTTCACCGAAAACAACGGTCTTTCCGTAATCCCTTTCCGTCATTTCATTACCTCAGTATCGTCCTTACGGTGTCCAGCAGGATGCCGAGCTCACCGATCAGACTGAAATCCCGGAGCATCTCCAGGTTGTACTTCATCTTGTCGGGCATGACTTTTTCAATGTAGACCCTGTCGGGATCGTCGGCTTCATTAAGCAGGCGGTCCTCGTTGCGGTAGAGGATGCTGGCCCGGGAAGTTATGCCCGCCGGCATCAGCAGCGTCGCGTTCATCTCATCGGTATAATGCTCAACGTATTTCTCCACTTCCGGGCGGGTGCCGACAAACGACATGTTGCCGGCCAGAATGTCCAGCAGCTGCGGAAATTCGTCCAGCCGGTAGTGGCGGATGAAGCGGCCGACGCGGGTAATGCGTCCGTCGTTATTCAGAGTCAGCAGGCCGCCTCTGGCGGAGGCGTCCGATACCATGGAGCGGAACTTATGGATGCGGAAGATCTTTCCGTAACGGGTGACCCGCCTCTGACGGTAGAAGACCGGACCCGGGGAGTCGATGATCACGGCCAGAGCGGTGATCAGCATCACCGGAGAAAGGATGACCAGCA
>JAGAFL010000020.1:0-4422 GCA_017612595.1 Erysipelotrichaceae bacterium
ATATGTTGTTCTTGAAGTGGCACATCACGATCAGAAGCGCACATATGAAGCGCAACAATTCAATTTTCCCGTTCTTTTTCATTTATATCCTCCATTGAAGAAAAATCATTCTTCTCTTAACAGTTCCTTGATGTCTGATTCACCAAGCAGGTCATATAAGCCGTCCTGTGACAGCACGCCTCTTTTCAGCTGCTTTGGTAACATTCCCAGTTCATCCAGCTGGTAGTCTGCCAGCCAGCGCCCGCTGTCCAGATAATCGGCCAGCTTTCTGGCTGCCTGACGGGTTTCATCCGTGGCTTCCGGATGGCTGGAGAGCAGGTCAAACAGTCTCTCCATTTCACTGATGCGGCTGACTGCCTCTGACAGGTCGCTTTTCAGGATCCCGTAAATGTAATAGTCGCACCAGCTGCTGACCATCTTGCCCTGGCGGATCAGGCCTTCCTTGGTAAAGCCGCACTTTTCCATTATGCGCTGGCAGGGAAGGTTGCGGACATCAACCTGCGCCCATAATCTCTGCAGTTCGGTATTCGCGAAGCAGAAACTGATAATGGCGCCCAGCGCCTCGCTGCCGTAGCCGTTATTCTGACAGGCCGGGGAAACGCGGATCGCTACTGATGCCATGCGGTCGTTTTCGATCAGGTAGACCCAGAGGTCGCCGATTATCTGTCCTGACTGCTTCTCTTCCATGCCCAGATGAAAACTCTTGGCCGGTCTTTCCTGCTTTTCAAACATCAGTTCAGGGTTTCTGTCGTCCTTGCTGGGGCCTTTGCCCCAATAGGTGTAAATTGATTTATCGCTCAGCCATTTCCGCAGCGCCGGGACGTCACCGGCGTTCATTGGTCGGATGATCAGCCGCTGAGTTGCGATGACAGGTTTGTCGTTGATGTAATCATTCAGTGCCATGTCTTACCTTCATTTCCTTATCTATGACCATTATATATCGGCAAAAAGGAAAACTTAAATGACGGAGAGAAAAAGGCTCTGAATATTCAGAGCCTTTGGATGTCTTATGGGGGCTTGCTGATGCTCAGCAGTTTCCCGTATGGACGTGGTCCAGATACTGGCTGGCGACAGCCGCCAGCTGATACACCGTCTTCACCGGCGTCGGCTGCCGGTCAGTCATCTTGTAGGCCGGAAAGAAGCGGGAAAGGTGATAGGGAATGCCTCTGTCCAGAGAGGCGATCCAGGATGCCATCTGCCGGACTTCCTCTTCGCTGTCGTTGACTCCGGGGATGAGCAGAGTCGTTATCTCAACATGGGCGCTCTTTACCGCCTCGGCGATGAAGCTTTTGACCATGTTCAGATCACCGCCCAGTACCTCGCGGTACCAGTCTTCACTGAAACTCTTGAGGTCGATGTTCATGGCGTCGATATAGGGTCTTATTTCTTCCAGCACTTCCAGGGTGGCCATGCCGTTACTGACCAGGACGTTGTACATGCCCTTTTCGTGCACCAGCTTTCCGCAGTCCCGGACATACTCGTAGGAGATCAGCGGTTCATTGTAGGTATAGGCTACCCCGATGTTTCCTCTGTCCTTCAGTTCGTAAGCCAGATCGGCTAATTCTTCAGGCGACACATCACGGTAACGCAGCCCCTCCTGGGGCATGGAGATCTCGTGGTTCTGACAGAAGGGGCAGTGCAGCGAGCAGCCGTAAGAGCCGACGGAAAGGATCAGGGAACCGGGATGAAAGTGCTGCAGCGGTTTCTTCTCGATCGGATCGAGGGCGATGGAGGTCAGCTTTCCGTAGTTGTCGCAGACCACTTCGCCATTGACCGTTCTTCTGGCTCCGCAGACTCCCGGCTTTCCTTCCGCAGGCAGGCAGTGCCGGTAACATACCTTGCAGGGATCAGCCATGGCGGACCACCTCGAATTTTTCAATTGTTATTTCTTCATCCTCGTCGATCCCGGCCTTTCTTCGGGCAATGGCGATCTGCTGATCAACGCTGTCTACCCCGTCCAGATCGGGCAGAAGCACGCCCTGCCGGTAGCCGTCAGAGACGATGATGCCGTATTTCCTGACATCCAGCTCATCGCGGGATTTGATCTTTACGCTTTCGGAAAGCACGTCGACGCTGATGTCCAGATAATCGAGTTCTCTTTCGCTGACCTCACTGAAGCGTGGATCGCGGCTGCAGGCCGAGATGGCATTGTTGATGATCTCCTGGCCGATGCAGCCGGTGGTGGGAAACATCGTGCCGATGCAGCCCCTGAGCATGCCGTCCTTATGCAGGGAAACGAAGGTTCCGGCTTTATTGCTGAGCATTTCCTCAGGCAGCTCTTTCGGCAGTTTCAGTTTTTTCTCTTCTTTGACCCAGGTCTCAATGGTCTTACGGGCCAGAGCGACATAGGGGTCTTCGCTGGTCCTCTTTTTCCGCAGTTCTTCCTGAACTTTTTCCTGATACTGTTTCAGGAAGTGACGGTCATTATCTTCCCTTTCGGTCCGGTATGTGCAGATGCCGTAGCCCACCCCGGTCACATCCTGATGCACCAGCATTTCCGGGATCACCTTAAGTCCGTCCAGGGCGCCGGCCATGATCACAAAGGAGCGGTGGCCGCATTCAGCGGCCTTTTCCAGGAAGGCTTCCTCAAAGTCAAACAGTTCTCCGAAATCACCGGAAGCCATGACCTCCATGATGCGGCGGTCATACTCAGGACCGTTTTCGTCAAAGCCGTAAGGGCCGTAGGTCTGAAGCTTATGGGAAAGATCGCCGCTGCCGACAAAGACAGCCCGGCGGCCCAAGGCGTTTACCGCCTGCTGGATCAGCTGACCGAAATGATAGTGGTCGCTTAAGGACAGGCCGGACAGGGATACTCGGACCAGCTGGAAATCCTTATACTGCTTTTCGATGAAATGCAGGGGAACCATGGTGCCGTGATCCAGCTGGGGATCTCTTTCTCCCAGAGTGCCGGCTGGAAATTCCTCCAGATCAGCCCGCCGGCATATCTCTCTTACCAGTTCTTCATCATACCGTTCTTCGAAAGAAACGGATGATGCGCCGAAACGGGAAAAGGATCCCGAGGCCTTCTTCTTGGGAGAGACATGAAAGTAGTCAGCGTACATGACGGAATGCGGCGAGGATACGATGATGGTATCCGGCTGCAGTTCGCTGACAAAGCGTCCGGCCTGATCGTAGGCGTCGATCGTATTTTGAATCTGCTTTTCTTCGCCCCTGCCGACCTCGGGAATGATCAGAGGCGGATGGGGGACCATGATTGCGGCGAGTATGGGCATAGTTTTACCTCTTATTAATAATATTGTAAATCAGTGCCGTTGCGGGGACAACGTCATGTTGACTGCCATGGAAAAGTGCGGAAAGGCCATCAGCTTCATTAACTTATATGGTGTTTGTTCATTAATCTGACAGCCGACGTTGGAAAACTTTCCATATTAACCGGCAGATATTTAAATTGCCCGAGGAATATGAGACATAATAGGTATAAATACTTTGTCATAAAAATCACAAGTGACGATAGGAGATTACAATGACTAGATCCCTGTTTGACAGAACGATGCTCGGCACCATGAAGCTGAAGAACCGCATTTTCATGTCACCGATGGGCACCACCGGTGAAGCGGACGGTTCCTACTGCAACGAAGGCATCGACTACTTCGAGGAAAGAGCCAAGGGCGGCGCTGCTCTCATCATCACCGGCGCCAACGTGGTTTCCACCAAGTATGAGCCCCGGCCCTGCACCGAACTTTCTGACTTCCACCATGTTGAAAGACTGAACATGCTCATCGACCGCTGCCATCACTATGGCGCCAAGGTGTGCGTTCAGCTGTCCCCCGGTCTGGGACGCCAGCAGTTCACCGATCCGTTTACGGCTCCCTACAGCGCCGGCAGCGTCGGTTCCTTCTGGTTCCCCGATCTGATCTGCAAGCCCTTTGCGGTTGAAGACATCAAGTATCTGGTCTCCAAGGTCGGCTACTCCGCCTCCCTGGCCGTCAATGCCGGCGCGGATGCGGTCGAGCTGCACGCCTACGGCGGCTATCTGCTTGATCAGTTCCATTCCCTGCAGTGGAACAACCGGACCGACGAATACGGCGGCTCGCTGGAAAACCGCATGCGCTTCACCCTGGAATGCATCGAAGCAATTAAACAGAACGTACCGAAGAACTTCCCGATCCTGGTCAAGTTCACTCCGGTTCATCGAGTAGAAGGCTTCCGTACCATTGACGAGGGCATTGAAATGGCCAAGATCCTGGAGAAGGCCGGCGTTACCGCCCTCCATGTCGATACCGGCTGTTACGAAGAATGGTTCCAGGCCATCACCACCGTCTACAGCAAGGACGGCCATAAGCTTGACGCTCAGAAGGCGATCAAGGACGTCGTCAGCATCCCCGTTCTGGGCGATGGCAAGCTGATCAAGCCTGAAGTTGCCAAGAAGGCCGTTGAAGACGGCATCCTGGATTATGTCGG